>NZ_JAYMZS010000022.1:0-99691 GCF_035828755.1 Amycolatopsis sp. H20-H5
GAACACGCCGGTCAGCGCCAGCAGCGCGCCGTCGTGCCAGGCCTGGGCGCGGGCCGCCCGCAGGGTCGCCAGCAGTGAGTCCTGACTGGTCCGGCGGTAGCGCGCGACGGCGGCCGATTCCGCGCCGATGCCTTTGAGCACCCGCAGGCCCGCGACGAGGTCCGTGGCGATCCCGGAGGCGTGCGCGACGCGTTCCTGCTGGGCTTCGCTGCGCTTTTCCAGCGGCTTGCCGATGAAGTGCGCGAGCAGCAGCAGCGGCGGCGTCCCGAGCAGCACCAGCAGGCCGAGCGGGACGGACATCCGCAGCAGGGCGATCGCGCTGACCAGTAGGCCGCTGAGCCCGGCGATGCCGAACGGGAGCACGGCGTTGATCACGCCGACCCGCTGCGCGTCGGCGGTGCCGATGCTGACGAGCTCACCCGCGAGCCTGCCGCTTTCCGCGCCGCCGCGGGGATCGAGGGCCCGGCGGCTCACCGCGAGCCGGATTTCGTGCGCGGCGCGTTCAGCCGCGCCTTCCGCGGCTCGCGCGGCGAAGCGGTAGCTGAAGGACAGGCCCGCGAACACGACCCCGAGTACCGCCAGCCAGACGACGAGTGGGGTGACCGACCCGCCGGTCACGGCCTGGTCGATCACCAGTCCGATGATGACCGGCACCAGCGCCTCGCCCGCCTGGTGGCCGGCCGCGAGCACCGAACCCGCGGCCACGGACCGCCGCTCGCCGTCGATCGCGCGGCGCAGCACCTGCCCGCCTGTGATCCCTGCTGCCGTCACCGGGCCTCCGTTCGTCCGTCCTGGTTTCGTGGCGGTCTAGGTAGGTAAGGCTAGTCTAATAAACCGGCCCGGTTGAGCCCGCCCGGGACATTCGGTTAGCCTCACCTCAGTCGCCGAGTCTGGTGCCGGAACCGGCCCGTCCAGGAGGTTTCGTGACAGTCATGCTGCGCCCGCCCGCCGCCGCGGGGGCGGGCCCGCCACGGACCCGTGCGCGCACGCTCAGGCTCGCCGGATTGCTGGTCGCGGCCGCCCTGCTGGCGCTGATGTTCGTCCTGAGCGTGTGGATCGGCTCGAAGAACATCCCGTTCGCCTCGACCTGGTCGCTGCTCTGGCACAACGACGGTTCGACCGAAGCGGTGATCATCCACGACCTGCGCCTCCCGCGGACCGTGCTGGGCGCGCTCGTCGGCGCGGCGCTCGGGCTGGCCGGTGCGGTCATGCAGGCGCTGACCCGCAACCCGCTCGCCGACCCCGGGCTGCTCGGGGTCAACAACGGCGCGGCCGCCGCGGTCGTCGCGGGCATCGCCTTCGCCGGGGTGAGCAGCGTGCTGGGTTACGTGTGGTTCGCCTTCGCGGGCGCCGCGCTCGCTTCCGTCGTCGTCTACGTCCTCGGCTCGTCGGGCCGGGGCGGGGCGACGCCGGACAGGCTGGTGATGGCGGGCGCCGCGACGACGGCGGTGCTGCAGGCGTTCATCGTCGCGGTGCTGCTGCTGCAGCCCGACACGTTCAACCAGTTCCGGTTCTGGAACGTCGGTTCACTGTCCGGGCGCAAGGGCGACGTGCTGGTGCAGGTCAGCCCGTTCCTCGCGGTCGGGATCGTGTTGGCGCTGCTGCTCGCCCGGCCGCTCAACGTGCTGGCGCTGGGTGACCAGACGGGCAAGGCGCTCGGCGCGCACGTCGGCCGCACCCGCGTGCTCGGCGCGACCGCGGTGACCCTGCTGTGCGGCGCGTCGACGGCGGCGATCGGGCCGATCGCGTTCGTCGGGCTCGCCGTGCCGCTGGTGGCCCGGATCCTGGTCGGCTCGGACCAGCGCTGGGTGCTGCCCTACTCGATGCTGCTCGCGCCGATCCTGCTGATCGGCTCCGACGTCCTCGGCCGCGTGCTCGACCCGCCGCAGGAACTGCAGGTCGGCATCGTCACCGCGTTCCTCGGCGCGCCGGTCTTCATCGCCCTGTGCCGCAGGCGGAAGCTGGCCCGGTTGTGAGCGCGCTCAAGGAACGTCCCGGGCAGGTGCGCGGCCGGGTGCTGCGCACGCGCGGCGGCCTGTTGTCGGTGCGGCTCGACAGCCGGACCGCGATCACCGTGCTCGGGCTGGCGCTGGCGGTCTTCGCGGCCGGTGCGGTCAGCATGACCAGCGGGGATTACCCGCTCTCGGTCGGCGAAGTCGTGAAGACGCTCTTCGGCTTCGGCGACGCCGGGACCGAGTTCATCGTCACGACGCTGCGGCTGCCGCGCCTGCTGACGGCGCTGCTCGTCGGCGGCGCGCTCGCGGTCAGCGGCGCGATCCTGCAGAGCCTGACGAACAACTCGCTGGGCAGCCCGGACATCGTCGGCTTCACCGAGGGCTCGGCGACCGGCGCGCTGCTGGTCATCGTGATCTTCCACGGCGGGATGCTCGAGGTCGCCGCCGGGGCGCTGGCCGCGGGGCTGGTGACCGCGCTCGTTGTCGCGCTGCTCGCGTTCAAGGGCGGGGTGCAGGGTTTCCGGCTGATCCTGATCGGCATCGGGACCAGCGCGATGCTGGTCGCGGCGAACTCGTACCTCATCACGAGGGCGTCCGTGCAGGACGCCTACGCCGCGCAGGCCTGGCTCGTCGGCGGGCTGAACGGGCGCGGCTGGGAGCATGTCGTCCCGGTCGCGATCGCGCTGATCGTGTTGCTGCCACTGGGTTTCTACTACGGCACCCGGCTTTCCCTGCTGGAGATGGGAGACGACTCGGCGAAGGGGCTGGGCGTGCCTGTCGAACGCAGCAGGCTCGTGCTGATCGGGGTGAGCGTCGGGCTCTGCGCCGTCGCCACCGCCGCGGCGGGCCCGATCGCGTTCGTCGCGCTGGCGGCTCCGCAGCTGGCCAAGCGGCTCACCCGCTCGTCGGGACCGGGGCTGACCGCGTCCGCGCTGATGGGCGCGCTGCTGCTGGTGGTCAGCGACCTGGCGACCCAGCGGCTGTTCCCCGAGGAGCAGCTGCCGGTCGGCGTCGCCACCGGCGCGATCGGCGGGATCTACCTGATCTGGCTGCTGTCCCACGAATGGCGCCGCGGCCGCGGCTAGGGCGTGTCTGGCAAGTCAAGTTCGCGGTCTTCGCGCCCAGGCGGCCCCTGGCGGCACGGGGCGCACGACCCGAGTGCGACCCGGTACGAGGGTCGGCGCCCCGCACCGCCAGGAACCACCTGAATCACGAAGCCCATCGAACAGAATTACCAGACACGCCCCAGGGCCTTTCCAGCCGCCACAGGTGGTCGACCCCGCCGCACGCGGGTGCCAGTGGTAACACCGGCGGCTCGTTCCGGCTGATCAAGGTGTAGCCGAGGCGTCGCGGGACGGCCGCGCTGCGCACGTTGAGTTCGTCATGCCTGATCTCGACGTGCGCGGCGCCCACCCGCAGCGCCTCGGCGGTCAGCAGCCGCGCGGCCCTGGTCACGAGGCCCCGGCCGGTGTAGTCCGGGTGGAGCCAGTAGCCGATCTCCAGGCCGCCGCCCGTCCGGGGCGTCAGGCCGCAGCCGCCGGCGAGCTCGCCTCCGGTGGTCGAGATGGCGAAGTCGAAGATCTCCCCGCTGTCCCAGCTCCGGGTGGTCCGTTCGAGGTACTCCCGCGACTCGCGTTCCCCGTAGCCGTTCATCGCCCAGTTCATCCACGCGCCGAGGTGCGCGGCCGCGTCACCGACCACCCGCGCTTGCTGCTCGTGGTCGTCCAGCCGCCACCGGCGCAGGACGACCTCGCCGTCGGTCAGGGTTTCGGCGGGTGTCTCCATCCCGCGATTCTGCCGAGGCGAGGCCGTGCCACGCCAATCAGTTGAGGATGACGCTGTCCGGGACCTCGGTGTCGCCGCGCAGCGCGTCCAGCAGCTGCTTCGACTTGGTCTTGTCCCAGTTCTCCGCCGACCCGCTGGTCACCGGGATCGTGGTGGTCACGACCCCGCCCGAGGAGATCCCGCGCATCGCGAGCGCGAGCCCCACCAGGTTGTGCACGTGGTCGCCGGAGTCCATGGTCAGCGCGCCCGGCGCGGCGGAGAGCAGCGGGAAGAAGTCGAACGGGTTGAGCAGCGTGCCGGGGCTGCCGATCTGGCTGACCAGCGCGCCGATGAACTTGCGCTGGTTCGCGACCCGGTCGAGGTCCGATCGCGGGGTGGCGTCGCTGTGGCGCATCCGGACGAAGCCGAGCGACTGCGCGCCGTCGAGGTCCTGGCAGCCGGGGGCGATCTTGACCCCGGTCATCGTGTCGTTCATTTCCTTCTCGACGCACATGTTCACGCCGCCGATCGCGTCGACGATCTTCGCGAACCCGCCGAAGCCGATCTCCGCGTAGTGGTCGATGTGCAGGCCGGTGGCGCCTTCGACCGTCTGCACCAGCAGCGGCGCGCCGCCGAGCGAGAACGCGGCGTTGATCTTGTTGGTGCCGTGGCCGGGGATCTTGACCTGCGAGTCGCGCGGCAGGCTCAGCAGCGTCGGCTTGACGTCGTTGTCCGGGATGTGCGCGACCATGATCGTGTCGGTGCGCTGGCCGCCCGCCGCCGTGGAGTCCCCTGTGGACAGACGGTCTTCATCCGCGGCGGTGAGCCCTTCGCGGCTGTCGGAACCGACGATGAGCCAGTTGGTGCCCGAGGCCGCGGCGGGACGACCGGAGTAGTCCTTCAGCGCGTCCACCCGGTTGATCGAGAACTCCAGGTAGACCCACACCCCGGCGAGGAACACGACGAACACGAGCACCAGGGTGAGCAGGATGCGGCCGAGACCCCAGCGGCGGCGGCGACGCGGTGGCTGCTGCGGGCCGTCACCGTAGGCGCCCGGCGGGTCCTGACGCCGTGGCGGCGGTCCGGCGGGCGGCCTCTGCGCTTGCTCGCGTGAGGCCAGCGGCCGGGTCCGCTCGTCGTAGGGACTCTGACCCCGGCCGGGGAGCGGCATCATCTGCGCTCGCTGCTGCTCGCGCGGACGGCCCGATGGCCGGCGCGGGCCGGCCGGCTGCTGCCGTCCGTGGTCTCCGCCATACGTCATCGCTGATCACCCGTCCCCGTGTCGGATCATGTCTGCCGGGCCCGGTTTACGACAAACCGGGCCCACAAGAACAGACGTGCGACACCTTAATCGGTTGGGTGGCGATCAGTGCGACGGGAGTCACCGAGCGTCATTGGCCCCGAAACCGAACTGGTGGACCTTGAGGTAGCCGGACCGGAAACCGGCCTCGGAGTAGGCGAGGTAGAACTCCCACATCCGGCGGAAGACCTCGTCGAAGCCCAGGTCGGCGACCTCGCTCCAGCGCTGGGTGAACCGCTCGCGCCACAGCCGCAGCGTGTGGGCGTAGTCGAGGCCGAACTCCCGCACCCCGTGCATCCGCAGCTGGGTGTTCTCGTGCATCCCGCGCTCGACCGCCTGGGTCGACGGGATGATGCCGCCGGGGAAGATGTACTTGTGGATCCAGGTGTAGGACTGCGAGGCCGCGAGCATCCGGTCGTGGTCCATGGTGATCGCCTGCAGGCCCAGCCGCCCGCCCGGCCGCAGCCGCTGGCCGATCGTCGAGAAGAACGTCGGCCAGTACTGCGAGCCGACCGCCTCGATCATCTCCACGCTCACCACGGCGTCGTACAGGCCGGTGGCTTCGCGGTAGTCGCACAGCTGGACGTCGACCTTGTCCGCGAAGCCCGCCCTGGCGATGCGGTCGGTGGCCAGCGCGCGCTGCTCCTCGGAAATCGTCAGCGAAGTCACCTGGGCGCCGCGGGAAGCCGCGCGGATGGCGAGCTCGCCCCAGCCGGTGCCGATCTCGAGGACCGCGCTGCCGTCGCGGACGCCGGCGTAGTCCAGCACGCTGTCGATCTTGCGGTGCTGGGCGGCGGTCATGTCGTCGTCCGGGCCGAACAGTGCCGAGGAATACATCATCGACTCGTCGAGGAACGTGCCGAACAGCTCGTTCGACAGGTCGTAGTGCCGGTGGATGTTCTGCCGCGAGCCTTCGAGGGTGTTCTCCTCGGTCGAGGGCTGCCTGCGGTCGACGAACCGGCGGAACCGCTGCAGCACCGGCGGCACGAGGGTGGCCATCCGCTCCGCGAACGGCGTCAGCACGTCGGCCAGCGCGTCGGAGGTCCAGTCGCCAGCCATGTAGGCCTCGCCGAACCCGATCTTGGCGTCCACGCCGAGGCGGTGGAAGAACGCCGCGGGGCGCTTCAGCCGCATCTCCGGCGCTTCCGGGCCGCCGGCCCCGAGCGTGGTGCCGTCGGGGAAGGTGACCCGCACGTCCAGCGGGCGCACGGCGCGCCGGAAGAGGCTCTCGGCGATCCTCGCCCGGAAGGCGGAATGGGGCGGGGTCGCCAGGCCTGGCCAATGGTTCTCGTTGGGTACCGGCCGCTCGGCCGGCCCAGCCGCACGGTCAACGCTTGAAGTGGTCAAGACACTCCTTCCGGCCGGCTTTTCAATGCCGGTGAATGATATTCCAGACGCGCGACGCGCGCGCCCGAGTCCCGACCGGGCCGTCCGGGCACGGTGGTGCGCCCGTTCGCTCAGACCGGAATTCGCAGCCGCTGGGCACTCGGCTTGGTCCAAGCGGCAGACAAAGTTTCGTCGTTCTTGTCCGCGGCGACCGCTTCCAGTGTGAAAGCACACATGAGCCGTGTCCAAACCGCGGAACGGCGCAGCATGGCATGACCCTCACGGGCGATGTCAAACCGGACCAATCGGGACGCGACGGACAAGGCGCGCTCGGCGAACAGGTGCGAGGCGGCCGGATCGGTCATCCGGTCGCGGGTCCCGTGCGCGATCAGCACGGCCCGGCCCGCGACGGCGTCGACCGGTTCACCCGGTGGTGTCCACGGCGCCAGCCCGCAGACGGCGACCACCGCGGGGTCGTCGGCCACCCGCATCGCGACCCGGCCGCCCATCGAATGGCCGATCAGGACGACGGGGAGGCCAGGGTGCTCGGCGCGGATCCGCTCCAGTGCCCAGCGGGCGTCGCTGACCGGGTCGAGCACGGGTGCGTTCCACCCGTAGAGCCGGTTGCGCATCAGCCGCACTTCGAGGCCGCTGCCCGCCCCGGCGCGGTGCAGCGCCCGCGCCAGCGGGATCATCCTCAGGTAGGCCAGCTTCCACCGCCCGACTGGGGCCGTGCCGACCTCGGTCCCGCCGTGCAGGACGAGCGCGACGGCCTTCACCTGACCACGGGCGTGCCAGACGGACAGCTCCGGTACCTCTTCGCTCACCCGGGGAGCCTCTCATTCTTCGAGACGGTTCGCGGCGATTGGGTCAACCTCGAAGCGGGCGCCCGCTATTCCGTCATCGGACCGTGTGTTCGCGATACATTCGGCGCCGGTCACGACAAGGAAGGGCGGGTGTGGTGAGCACCACCGAACGCTGGGAAGACGTCGCCGCGAAGCTGGCGGAAGCGGAACGGTCCAACGAGAAGTCCTTGGCCGAGGCCACCGAACTGGTGCTGGGGGTGATCCGGGCCGACGCGCTGGTGTTCACCGCGGGCGCCGGGCACTCGCTGGCCGCGGTCGCCGAAACGTTCTACCGGGCGGGCGGTCTCGCCTGCGTCTACCCGCTCTACCACCCGGAACTCCTGCCCCTGCACGGCGCGCAGCACAGCACGGTCACCGAACGGCGCACCGGTCTCGCCGAGCAGGTGCTCACCGAGCGGGCCCCCGGCCCGGACGACGTCCTGGTGGTGTTCTCCACCTCGGGCGTCAACCCGTACCCGGTCGAACTCGCGGCGGCGGCCACGGCGCGCGGCGCGGCGGTCATCGCGGTGAGCTCGCGGGCGTCGGTGGCCGCGGCCCCGCGCCGGGCCCCGACCACGCTCATCGACGAGGCGACCGTCGTACTCGACTCGGGCGTACGGCCCGGCGACTCGAGCTACCCGGCGGGCGCACCGCGCACCGCGCCACTGTCCACAGTGCTCAACGCGTTCCTGTGGAACCTCGTGCTGAGCGGGGTCGTCGACCGCGGTCAGGCCGAAGGCGTCGACGTGCCGCTGTGGCGCAGCTCCAATGTGGAGGGTGGGGACGAGGCGAACACCACGCTGCTGGCGAAGTACACCCCCCGCGTCCCCGCGCTGCGGTAGCTCCCCCCGGCCGTGGCAACCCGAAAGGGGGGTTTCGTCCGGTTACCCGATGACCGGGACGGGCTCTGACCGCGCGGCGATCCTCACGAGTTCACCCTGGTCAGACCCCTTTTCCCGGCCACGGCCGACCCTCACGGCCCTACCGCCGAACTGGCCACATGCGGCCATTGGCCGGAACAGCCACTGGTCCGCCTGGTGTGACAGGGGCAATATTTCTGTCACAGCCGGACGAACGTTCGTCCGGCCGAGGAAACGGGGAGCACAGTGAACAAGATCCGACAGACGGCGGCGGTACTCGCAGCGGTGGCGGCGGCGGGCACCCTCAGCATGCTCAGCGCGGCACCGGCCGGGGCGTCAACCCAGGCGGCCGAGGCGGCGCCCAGCACGACGGCGGCGTGCAACCAGTGGATCACCGGCACCCCGGTGATCCTGTCCGGGACACTCGCCTACGCGGGATACACCTTCTGCTCGAACTACCCGACGGGCTACGAGAGCTACCTGCAGCGCAAGACGACGTTCGGCTGGAAGACCCTGCAATCCCGGAAGTTCCGGGTCGCCGGGGGCGTGCCCGCCTACGGCAGCGTCCAGTCCGACTGCGACGGCATCGGCACCAAGACCTACCGCCACTACTCCGCCGCGCAGAACGCGGCGGGCACCTGGCAGTACCACTACTCCCCCGAGGTCAAGCTGACCTGCTGACCTGCCCCGAGTCACGTCTCACCGGTGTCATGAAAGGGTCTTTCAGGGCAATTTTTGCCCTGAAAGACCCTTTCATGACACTTCAGACAGCGGAGGCCTGCTTCGCGAACTGCGTGCGGTGCAGCATCGCGTAGCGGCCCTGGCGGGCCAGGAGCTCGTCGTGGGTGCCGCGCTCGACGATCTCGCCGTGCTCGACGACCAGGATCTGGTCGGCCGCGCGCACGGTGGAGAGCCGGTGCGCGATGACCAGCGCGGTCCGCCCGGACAGCGCGTCGGTGAGCGCCTCGCCGACGGCCGCCTCGGACTCGGAGTCCAAGTGCGCGGTCGCCTCGTCGAGCACGACCACCTTCGGCTGCGCCAGCAGCAGCCGCGCGATGGTCAGCCGCTGGCGTTCACCGCCGGAGAGCCGGTAACCGCGCTCCCCCACCATTGTCTCGAGCCCGTCGGGCAGCTCGTGGACGAGCTCGGCGAGCCGGGCGCGCTCCAGCGCGGACCAGATCTCCTCCTCGGTGGCGCCGGGGCGCGCGTAGTTCAGGTTGGCCCGGATGGTCTCGTGGAACAGGTGCCCGTCCTGGGTCACCACGCCCACGGTCTCCCGCAGGGTGGCGAAACTCAGGTCACGAACGTCCACACCGGACAGTCGCACCGCGCCGGAGTCGACGTCGTAGAGCCGCGGCAGCAGCGAGGCGATCGTCGATTTGCCCGCCCCCGAGGAGCCGACCAGCGCGATCATCTGTCCTGGCTCGGCCCGGAAACCGATGCCGTGCAGCACCTCCTCACCACCCCGGTTGTCCAACGTGGACACATCCTCCAGCGAGGCCAGTGAGTAGCGGTCGGCCGCCGGGTAGGCGAACCGGACGTCGTCGAACTCCACCGACACCCCGCCCTCGGGCAGGGGCTTCGCGACCGGCTTCTCCTGGATCATCGGCTCGAGGTCGAGCACCTCGAAGACCCGCTCGAACGAGACCAGCGCGGTCATCACGTCCACCCGGACGTTGGCCAGCGCGGTGAGCGGGCTGTACAGGCGCGTCAGCAGCAGCGCCAGCGCGACGACCGTGCCGGGCGCGAGCCTGCCGGTCAGCGCCAGGTAACCGCCGAGCCCGTAGACGAGCGCCTGCGCCAGCGCCGACACCAGCGTCAAGCTGGTCATGAACCAGCGGGTGAGCATCGCGGTGCGCACGCCGATGTCCCGCACCCGGCCCGCGCGGACGCCGAAGTCGGCGGTCTCCTGCAGGGGATGCCCGAACAGTTTGACCAAGGTCGCGCCGGGCGCGGAGAACCGCTCCGTCATCTGGGTGGTCATCCCGGCGTTGAGCTGGGCGGACTCCCGCTGCAGCCCGGCCATCCGCTTGCCGAGCCGCCGCGCGGGGATCACGAACACCGGCAGCAGCACCAGCGCCAGCAGGGTGACCTGCCAGGACAGCGTCACCATCACCACCAGCGAGAGCACCAGCTGGATCACGTTGGTGACCAGACCGGACAGGGTGGCGGTGAACGTCCGCTGCGCCCCGATCACGTCGTTGTTGAGCCTGCTGACCAGCGCGCCGGTGCGGGTCCGGGTGAAGAACGCGACCGGCATGCGCTGGACGTGCTCGAACACCGCCACCCGCAGGTCGAGGATGATCCCCTCCCCGATGCGCGTCGACTGCCAGCGCTCGGCCAGCCCGAGCCCCGCGTCGAGGATCGCCAGCCCGGCGATGACCACGGCCAGCCAGATCACCACCGACAGGTCGTGCTTGCCGACGATCGCGTCGATCACCTTGCCCGCCAGGACCGGGGTGGTCACCGCGAGCACCGCCGACGCCACCGTCAGCACGAGGAAGACCACCAGCCGCCGCCAGTGCGGGCGGGCGAAGCGCGCGACCCGGCGCAGGGTGCCGCGCGTCAGCGCCCTGGGTGTGTCGGCGGACTTCATCGCCGAGCTCATCAGCATCCATGTGTTGTCCATCGAGCTCCTCATCCCCAGTCAAAACCTCGATATTACTTGAGGTTTTTTCCGCATATGACCTGGACAACGTCCTGATCCAACGATTCCTTCCCGCTACGCGCGGACTTCTTCGTCCAGTGTGCGCCCCGCCCGGATCGACGGCGGGCGAAGGTAACCCTCAGTCGGGCCGTCATCACGGCCGCCGATCGCGTTTTCGGCTACTTGGAACGGCTACCTGGAAAATCACTGACACGATCCGGCCTGGCGCGAACCCCGCCCGGCCTGCTCGGTAGCCTGGGCACGGGGCGATCGGACAGCGGGGACGGCAGGGGGAACGACGTGGGGACAACGATGTCGGCACCTCGGCTGCAACGGCTGCTCCCCCGCAACAAGCTGGTCCTCGATCTTCTGCTCTACCTCGGGTTCTTCGTCTTCGCGCTCAGCACCGCACTCGCCGCGGAGTTCTACGGGTACCGCATCTGGGGCAACTTCGCGACGGTGGGCTACGGCCTCGCCGCCGCCTTCACTGGGTGGTCGCTGCTCTCGTCGCGCCGGGGGGCCCCGCAGCTGTCCCGCTGGGTGCCCATCGCGGTGATCGGTGTCCTCGCGATGGTCGTGCCGCTGGCGGTGCTCGTCGTGCGGCGCCTCACCGGCGTCGACTGGCTGATCACGCCCGGGTCGTGGAGCGCGCAGCCCGAGGTCTGGGTGATCGAACGGTCCGCGAGCCTGCTGCTCGAACACGGAACGCCCTATGTGGACTTCACCACCCTCGGCCGGTCACCAGTGGTGAACGACTACACCCCGTACGGACCGGTCATGGCCGTGTTCGGCCTGCCACGGGCGCTGTTCGGCGGCGGTCCGCTGGCGAACGCGCTGACCGACGCGCGGTGGATGTTCGCGCTGGCGGCCTGCCTGTGCGTGCTCGCCACCCTGCGCCTGCTGAAGTGGCCCAAGATCCCGGTCGGTGCGGCGCAACTGGCGCTCGCCTGCCCGTTGACCGCGCTGACCTGGGCGGTGGCAGGTCCGGACCTGGCCATCGCCGGGCTGCTGGTGCTCTCGTGCGCGCTGGCCTCGACCGGCCGCGCGGTCGTCGCGGGACTGGTGCTCGCGCTGGTGATCAGCGCGAAGCTGATCGTCCTGCCCGCGGCCGTCGTGCTGGGAGTGCTGCTGCTGACGCGGCGCGGCCCGCGTGCACTGGGCGGCTTCGTGGCGTCACTGCTGGTGACCACGGCCGTCCTGCACGTCCCGGTGTACCTGGCGAATCCCCCGGCGTTCGTCGAGCACGTCATCCGGTTCCCGCTGGGGATGGGAGTGGTCACCTCACCCGCGGCCAGCCCGCTGCCGGGCCATCTGATCGCCGCGACCGGTCCGGCCGGCACGGTGATCGCGTTCGTGCTGCTGGGAGCGGCCGCGTCGGCGGTCGCGCTCTGGTTGTCGCGCCGGCCCCCCGTGAACGGCTCCGACGCGCTGCTGCGCATCGCCGTCGGACTCGGCGCACTCATCCTGCTGACCCCGGCCACCCGGTACGGCTACCTGGTGTACCCGCTGATCCTGCTCGGTGCCCTGCTGGTCTTCCGTCGTGCCGAAGACGGAACTGCGCCCCCCGCGCAGCCCGCTACTTCTTCTTGACCCGGGTGGCGCCACCCCGGCCACGAAGCTGCACGCCAGACTCCGACAGGACCCGGTGGACGAACCCGTAGGAACGCCCGGTCGACTCCGCCAGCGCGCGGATGCTCGACCCCTTCTCGTATTTCTTCTTCAGGTCAGCGGCTAGCTTGTCGCGCGTGTTGCCGGTGATTCGCGCGCCTTTCTTGAGATCAGCCACGTCGATCCGCCTTCCCGCCGAGAGTGTTCTGGGCCACATTCGGCCCTCTGTCGCCGCAATGATCGAACACTGAGCGCCGGAATGCCAGACGACGGGCGTAAATCAGTCGAAACCGCGATCACATTGGGCCAATTCAGTGGCTTATTGGTAACGATCAAGCACCCGAATGGCCGCAGGCCTCACGCAAGCTGGACGAGTTCCAGATAATCCGCGGACCAATGGTCTTCGGTCCCGTCCGGCAGCAGGATGACGCGCTCGGGCTCGAGCGCCTCGACCGCGCCCGGATCGTGCGTCACGAGCACGACCGCGCCCGCGAAGCTCCGCAGCGCGTCAAGGACCTGCGCACGGCTGGCCGGGTCCAGGTTGTTCGTCGGCTCGTCGAGCAGCAACACGTTGGCAGCACTGGAGACCAGCCCGGCCAGCGCCAGCCTCGTCTTCTCGCCGCCCGACAGCGTGCCCGCGGGCTGGTCGAGCTGCTCACCGGTGAACAGGAACGAACCGAGCAGGTTCCGCAACTCCTGTGCGCCGGTGTCCGGGGCGAGATGTCGGATGTTTTCCCACACGCTCGCATCATGGTCAAGTGTTTCGTGTTCCTGTGCGTAATAGCCCAAACGCAATCCGTGACCCGGCACGGTCGTACCAGAATCCGCTTTTTCCATTCCGCCGAGCAGCCGGAGCAAAGTGGTCTTTCCGGCGCCGTTGAATCCGAGCACGACGACCTTGGAGCCGCGGTCGATCGCGAGGTCGACCCCGCTGAAGATCTCGAGCGAGCCGTAGGACTTCGACAGCCCCTCGGCGGTGAGCGGCGTGCGACCGCAGGGCGCGGGCTCGGGGAACCGGATCCGGGCGACCTTGTCGGCCTGGCGGGTGTCGTCCAGCGCGGACAGCATCTGCTCGGCGCGGCGGGCCATGTTCTTCGCCGCCACGGCCTTCGTGGCCTTGGCACCGAGCTTCGCGGCCTGCACCTGCAGGACGGACGCCTTCTTCTCGGCGTTCGCGCGCTCACGGCGGCGGCGCTTCTCGTCGGTGGCCCGCGCGTCGAGGTAGCGCTGCCAGCCCATGTTGTAGAAGTCGACCTCGCTGCGCATGGCGTCGAGGAACCAGACCTTGTTGACCACGTCGGCGAGCAGGTCGACGTCGTGGCTGATCACGACCAGGCCGCCCTCGTGGGACTTGAGGAACCCGCGCAGCCAGTTGATCGAGTCGGCGTCCAGGTGGTTGGTCGGCTCGTCGAGCAGCAGGATCGTCTCGGACTTGCCGCCAGCGCCCGCCTCGGCGGCGGCGAACAGGATGCGCGCGAGCTCGACGCGGCGGCGCTGACCACCGGACAGCGTCTGCAAGGTCTGTGCCAGGACACGGTCGGCCAGGCCCAGGTTCGAGCAGATCCGCGCAGCTTCGCTCTCGGCCGCGTAGCCGCCGAGAGAGGCGAACCGCTCCTCGAGCCGGCTGTAGCGGCTGATCGCCTTGTCGCGCTGGACTTCGTCCACGAGCTCGGACATCGCCGTCTGCGCCTTCTCCATGTCGCGGAGCAGGGCGTCGAGGCCGCGTGCGGAGAGCACCCGGTCCTTCGCGGTCACCGAGAGGTCGCCCTCGCGCGGGTCCTGCGGCAGGTAGCCCAGCTCACCGCTGCGGCGGACTTCGCCCGCGTGCGGCTCGCCCTCCCCCGCCAGCACTTTGAGCGAGGTGGTCTTGCCGGCGCCGTTGCGGCCGACGAGACCGATGCGGTCGCCCTGCTGGATGCGCAGGCTGACGTTGTTGATCAGGATGCGTGAGCCGGCGCGCAGCTCTAGACCTGTGGCCGTAATCAAAGGAACTCCCAGGTAAAGGGTGGTGGAGGTGGACAGCGTCGACGAACCGGCGAACCCCGCGTCAGAAGGCGAGGGCCGGTTCGGAGCTACTCCAGAAGAATGACCACGCACCCAGTGTACGGGTCGGTGTCGAGCGATTTCCCCCGCCGTGGCGGGACTCACGCGTCGCGGAGCCTGATCTCCACCGAAACGGCCCGCTCGGCGGCGTCGTCGAGCACCGTCCGGCGGGGCTCGACGATGTCGAGCACGCGGGGTTCGGCCAGTGCGAACAACGGCGCGAGCCGCCGGTCGGCCCGCAGCTCGTCGAGGGCGCGGCGGTCGCCGCCGAGCACCACGGCGTCCACTTCGGACAGTCGCGGCACGAGGACCTCGAAGGCGTCGTCGGCGGCCGCGCGCAACGCCTGGCGGACCTGCCCCTCGCGGCGCCGGGCGAAGCGGTGCTGCGACCAGCCGCCAGCCGCCGACCGGCCGTGCACCAGGTGCCGATCGGTCCTCGACAGGACGACCTCGGCGCCGCGGGCGATCCCCACGCTGTGCCCGCCGAGGCGGACCAGCAGCAGCGCCACCCGGCGCGGGACGAGCACGTGCTCGACCAGCGGCCCCACAGCCAGCCCTTCATGGGTGCCGAGTTCGGTGAGCGGCCCGAACGGGACGAGCGCGACGGCGACGGTGCCGTTGGCGGCGGTCACCGTGACCTCGTGCGGCGCGATTTCGGTCGAGCGCACCCCGTCGTTGCGCACCGAGAAGCGGTCGAACCAGCCGGCCAGCCGATCCGGGGTCACTTCGACCGCGTGCCCGCCGCCCGCGACCTGCCGTGGCTTAGCCATTGCGCAACGCCATGGCACAACGGTACGGCGCCGCCGCGAACGACGACCCCGTACCGGGTGCTGATTCTGTTCGGTTGTCCGGTTCAGCCGTGGCTCAGTTCGGCCTGACCGGCCCGGTGTTCACCACCGGACGGACCGTGGCGGGCCGGTCCGCAGCCGCGCCCGGCTGGACGAAACCGTTGACGTGCAGGGAAACCGCGCGGATGGAACCGATGTCACCACCGGCCACGTCGGTCGCCGTGAACGTCCAGGTGCCGTCGGCGGGCGAACTCGCCAGCGCGCCGCGCGGCGCGGCCGGGCGCCAGGTGCCCGAGTACGGCGCGTTGTTCGACGTCACCGAGCTGAACGGGTTCGCCGCGTCGTCGGCGAACACGACCTGGCAGAGGTTGTTGCCACCGCCGCCGTTGCGCGAGAACACGGTCGCCTTGGCGCCGGAAGGCGAGGTGAGCGTGCCCACCAGGTCACCGACGTAGGAGTGGTTGAGTCCCACCGTCGTCGAGTTCTGGTCGGTGTCGCAGGTGGTGCCGTCGACCGAGAGCGACACCTTCGACGCCCGGCCCACCCCGCTGACCGTGATCGGCACCGAGGCGCCGAGCGGGCTGTTGTCCGGGATCGCGACGGCGTCACCGGCGTACGCGAAGTTCTTGACGACCGGCGAAGGTGTGCCCACCGGGAGCGAGAACTGGTTGTTCGTCGGCGAGTACGAGCCGGCGAAGGTGACCTTCGCGTTCAGCACCACCGGGACGCCCAGCTCCTGGGTCGCCGGGACGGTGATGGTGAAGTCGTTCACGCCGGTCTGTCCCGGGCTGATGGTGCCGTAGGACTTCGAGCGCGGCGCGACGGTGACGCCCGGGGTCGGGCTGGTCAGCACCACGCTGGTGGACACCGCGGTGCCGTCACCGTTGTTGGTCACCGGGAGCGTCACCTTGGCGGTGTCGCCGGGGTCGAGCGAGGAGCCGCCGTCGGCCGGGGTGACCGTCGGCTTCTGCGCGTTGACCAGCGGCTGCGGGCTGGCGCCGGTGTAGGCGAGCACCCGGTCGGCGAGCAGGACGCCGGCGCCGCTGGTGTTGTCGCGGCCCGGGGTCTCGATGTCGACCGCGGTGTTGATCAGCGCCTCACGGACGTCCACCTGGGACAGGCCGGGGTTGCCGGACAGCGCGAGCGTGGCGATCGCCGCCGCGTGCGGTGCGGCCGCCGACGTGCCGAAGAACGGGCTGAACCCGGTCACGCTGGTCTTGACGCCGTCCGCCGCGGTGAACTCCGGCTTGAGCCGGACCTCGCCGCCGGTGGAGGAGACGTTGCCCGGGGTGATCGGCGTGCCGCTGGCCTCGTAGAACATCCGCCGCGGACCGTCCGAGGTGAACCGCTCGACCTTGCTGGCCGCGCTGAACGAACCCGGGAACGGGCCGGCCGGGTTGGCCGGGTCGCCCGGCTCGAGCGGACGGCCGAACGCCGCCGCGGCCGGGGTGGCCGCCACGTTGAAGGCGAGGCGCGCGGCCGAATGGCCGAAGGTCTCACCCGGGGTGGTGTACGCCTTCAGGCCGTCGGCCGAGTCGGAGAAGCGGCCGCGCAGCGCCGACAGGGACAGGTAACGGTCGTCGCCGCGGAACTTCACGATGGCCAGCCGCAGCCCGGTGCCACCGCCCGCGGGGGTGTTGACCCGCTCGTACGGATCCTGGGTGCCGGTCTGGACGTCCTGGCTGAACGCGACCACGTTGCCCTTGGCGTCGAGCAGGTACAGGTCGTAGTCGTTGTTCGAGGCGCCCAGCGGGTCCGACCAGAACAGGTTCACCGGCACGCCCGCCGAGGAGGCGGCCGAGATCGGCTCGAAGATCTGGTTGCCCGCGGTCCCGGCGAAGTTGTGCGCGACACCGGCGAACTTGCCGACGCTCTTGCCGGAGTCCTTGAAGTCGCCTTCCCAGTGCGCGGCGGTGCCGTCAAGGACGTTGCCCTCGTTGCCCGCCGAGGAGAAGTACAGCGCGCCGTTCGCGGTCACGTCGTTGACGGCCTGGGCGATGAGCCAGTCCTGGAACGGCGATTCCTTGAAGTAGATGACGTCGTCGACGATGACGTCGCAGTGCGACTGGAAGCGCAGGTTGCGGATGTTGTCCGCGAAGCTCGCGTCGGAGTTGAACGCCGTCGCGAAACCGAGCGAGGCGTTCGGCGCGAGGTCGTGGATGATCTCGAGCATCGCGGTGCCCTCGTCGCCGCTGCCCTCCTGGCCTGCGGGAACGTCGACCGAGGCCGGGAGCTCGCCCTTGGCCTGTGAAACGGCCAGCGAGTCGACACCGTCGGACAGCGCGCACGCCTTGACGCCCACCCCGGTGACGCCGAACTGCTGGCGCGCGGTGTCGGTGTTGTGCGCACGGTCGCCTTCACTGGTGATGGTGGCCGCGGCCTGGCCGCTCGCCTTGGCCGCGAGGGCCTGCTTCAGCTCACCGGCGATGCGGCTGGCCTTGTCCTCCTTGCCCTCGGGCGCGACCTGGACAGTGTCCTGGCTAGCGCCCTGGCTAGCGCCCTGGCCTGCCGCTGGGGTCGCCAGCTGCCGGGCGGTCATCGCCTGATCAGCCGACTCGACCTTACGGACGTCACCCCGTTGGGCGATGGCCGTCACCGCATCGAGTGATAGCTCGGCGCGGACACTGCCGGTTCGCTCCGAGACCGCGCGAATGCCCGCACCGGCTTTGCGCAGGCCGTCGAGCAGGTCGGGCGAGACCTTGTCCGCCCGGATGTCGACCAGCACGGTGCCAGTCGGCGAGAGAGGGGCCCCAGAACTCAAAGCGGGCACCGCCGAAGCACTCAGGCGCTGCCCTCTGATCTTCTGCTCGACGAGCAACCGGCTGTCCACTTTGGACTCCCCAGCGGTCTGCCCGGTCTTGATTGCCTGCAGCGCGGCGATTTGCCGCACGGTGTTGTCCGAGAAGGCGGCTGGCGAAGCCGAGGTGTCCGCCGCCGCGACAGCGGGTGACACCAGACCGAGAGCCACGACGGCCGCGGCCGCACCGGCTGCCAGGGTCGTCGTTCTTCTCCGGTTAGAACGGGTTGGACGCACGTGCGCCTCCGATTCTTAGGCGCGTGCCCCGACTCACGCTGACCGATGTCGATGATTACCGACTGGATCAACCTAAGTACTCACCGTTCTGGTAAACAGCACCCAATCGAGTGACGCTGGATAGGTAATTTCCGGTTACTCTCCGAACTCGTTCCGCACGGTCAAACCTGTCCACACTGGACAAGACAGCGGACAAGACAGCGGACAAGACAGCGGACAAGACGAGACAACCGCCGGACAACGAGCCCGCAACTCGTCGGCGACTCGTGGTCTCTCAGCGGCCCCCGGGCTCCTCAGAGGACGAACGAGTCCGACCACGGCTGGGTCGACCGGCCCGACAGCGCGTCGAGCAGCGTCACCGCCTGCTTGTCGGTCAGCGAAGCCACGAAGTCGATCACCGCGCGCCCCCTGGCCAGCCCGCGGACGGCGTCCGCGCCGCTCACCGGCTCCCGGGTCGCGCCGACGAGGAGCTCAGGGGCCGTCCTGGCGAGCTCGCTGTACTCGGCGTGGGCCAGCTCGACCAGGTCGTGCAGCCGCCGCGGCAGCCGGTAGACCTCGTCGCGGTCGCCGAGCCAGGCGTCGAGCGCGTCGACCAGGTTCGAGACCAGGCCGGCCTGGCCGCGCTGGTGCAGGGCGAGGTCGGGCCGCAGCAGGACGAACCGCCGGTGGACGAACTTCAGCACCTGAACCTCGTGCCACTGAGCGGGACGCAGGCTCACGTGCCCGGACCGGGTCGACGGCGAGGGCACCACCAGCACCCCGTCTACCAGCCGGGAGGTCCAGCGGCCGGAGAAGACCGCGGTCGCCAGCTCGGCCTCGTTCGAGCCGTCGAACGGGGTCTCGAGCAGGCCGTCGACCAGCTCGGCGCGGACCCGGCGGACGGCGCTGGCGAACGCGTCGTCGTCGACGATCCAGCTGTCCTTCGCGTGCATGCGACGGCGGAGCCGCTCGAGCGAGCGGCCCGGACGGCGGCGCTCGGCGTCCAGCGTCGAGTCGTCGAGCGAGGCGAGCTCGAGCGCGTGGTCGATCCACTCCCCCAGCTCGGCGGCGACCGGCGCGTGCTGCAGGACCCCGATGCGGTGGAAGTCCTGCAGGTCGTGGATGGCGTAGGCGATGTCGTCGGCAGTGTCCATAACGGACGCTTCGACGGTCTGCTGCCAACCCTCCACACGGGACTCGAACGGCGCGCGGGACTGCCGGAAATCATCGAGTTCGGTGCTGTAGGTGGAGAATTTGCTCGACCCGGTGCCGGGCGCGTCCTCCGGCTCGGCGGCGCCGCGCGGCGGGACGCGCATCGCCGACGGATGCGGGTCGGGCCGGTGCAGCCGGGCCCACGGGTACTTGAGCACCGCGGCGCGCACGGCGGTGGTGAGGTCGAGGCCGATCGCGGACGGCCCGCGGACGTCGGTGGTGGTGATGATCCGGAACGTCTGCGCGTTGCCCTCGAACCCGTCGGCGAGGCCGAACCGGTGCCGGGCGATCCGGTCGAGCGTCTGCTCGCCGAGATGGCCGAACGGCGGGTGCCCGAGGTCGTGGGCCAGCGCCGCCGCCTCGGCGACGTCGGGATCGCAGCCGCCGAGTTTGGCCGCGAGTTCGGCGGACTCGCTCGACCCGGCGATCCGCTCGGCGATCGCGCGCGCGACCTGGGCGACCTTGAGACTGTGGGTCAGCCTGTTGTGCAGCAGGCCCGCGCCGCCCGCGCTGACCACCTGGGTCACCCCGCCGAGCCGGGCGAAGAACGGCGACGCCGCGATGCGGTCCCTGTCCGCCCGGAAGGGGCTGGTCGCCAGGTCGGTGAACCCGCCGGCGGCGCTCACCGGATCGCGCCGCCAGGTCCGGGGATCCGTCTGTTCCATGCGCGTCACCGTATCCGCCGCACCCCGGCATCCGCCCAGCCGTCCATGCGCGTCACCGTATCCGCCGCGGCCCGGCATCCGCCCAGCCGTCCATGCGCGTCACCGTATCCGCCGCGGCCCGGCATCCGCCCAGCCGTCCATGCGCGTCACCGTATCCGCCGCGGCACCGGTCCCGCGGCAGGGAAGTGCGGTAGAAACAGCGGGTGGACGTCTTGATCGCCGGAGCGGGCCCGGCCGGGCTGGCGCTGGCGCGCGAGTGCGCGCGGCGCGGGCTCACGACCGCGCTGGTGGACCCGGCGCCGAGGCGGCACTGGCCGCCGACCTACGGACTGTGGGCGGACGAGGTCCCCGCTCTCCCGGCGACGGCGGTGGCCGCCGCGCCGGCGTCGGCGCTCGCCTATGGCACCACCGCGCACCGGTTGTCCCGGAGTTACCTGGTGCTCACCAACCGTGGCCTGCGGGCCTGGCTGACCGACGACCGGGTCGAGGTGCTCACCGGCCGGGTGGAACGGGTCGACCACGGCGGCCACGGCGCGACCGTGCGGCTGGCGGACGGACGCAGGCTGGCGGCCGGGGTGGTCGTGGACGCCTCCGGCGAGCGCCGGGTGCTGACCGGCGGCGCGCTCGGGACGCCCCGCGCCGAGCAGACTGCGTTCGGGCTCGTGCTGCCCGCCGCGGTCGCGGACGCGCTCGTGCCCGATTCGGCCACCACCGCGGTGTTCATGGATTGGCGCGCGGCCGCGGCCGAACCGAGCTTCCTGTACGCGATCCCGGTGGGCGGCGGCGAGGTCCTCGTCGAGGAAACCAGCCTCGCCCGCCGCCCGGGGCTCGACACGGTCGTCCTCGCGGCCCGGCTCCGGTCACGGCTCGCCGCCGCGGGAATCCCTTGGCACGGAAGGGAAGAAAAGGTGCGCATCGTGCTCGACGCGCCAGTGCCCGCCCGGGGGCCGACGGTCCCGTTCGGCGTCACCGCCGGACTGGTCAACCCGGCGACCGGCTACAGCCTGGCCACCTCGCTGCGGCTGGCGCCCGTCGTGGCGGACGCGCTCGCGGAGAATCTCGGCCGTGGTCCCGGCGCGGCGGTGAAAGCGGCGCACCGGTGCCTGTGGACGCCGTCCGCGCGGGCCGTGCACCTCCTGCGGCGGCACGGACTCCGGGCGCTGCGCGGGATGCCGCCCTCGGCGATTCCGTCGTTTTTCGACCGGTTCTTCGCGTTGCCCGAGCCTTCCCAGCGCGCTTTCACCTCGGGCCGCGAGGACGTCGCCGGGACGACGGCGGCGATGACCGAACTCTTCCGTGACGCGCCCTGGGCGGTCCGGCGGCGGCTGGTGCTGCCCGCACTGCCTCCTGCCCGGAGAAGGTGAAACCTTCTCTGCCGAGAATGGTGGAGAATTCACTCGCGTTCAGCTTTCGCGGTCAGTAGTAGCCAGGATCACCCCCGATCGGGTGACAGTGTGTCTCGGGACTACTCCGTTTCAGGTAACCCTGGTTCCCAAGCGGTGAACATCAGCCGACATCGGTTTCGTTTCCCCGCCTCACCAGCGAACATCGAAGGGTGACGACGCCACGCGCGGTCCGATTCGCCTTCCAGCCGTTGTACAGCCTGCACACCGGTGGGGTCGTGGCGCTCGAAGCGCTCGCCCGGCCCGGCCGGGGCACGGCCCACCAGCTCCTCGCCAAGGCCCGCCGCGAAGGCAGGCTGTCCGAAGTCGACATAGCGCTGGCGGCCTCGGCCGTCCTGCAGGAGTCCCGGCAGCACAACCCGCTGCCGTTGCACCTCAACCTCTCCGCGCCCACCCTGGCCGCCCCGGCCTCGGCGTTCGAGCCGCTGACCGACGCGCTCGCCGAGACCGGCCGCCGCACCCGCGACGTGGTGCTCGAGATCGGGCCGCCCTTCTCCCACGCGCCCGCCGAGGAGACCATCGAGGGTATGCGCCGCCTCGGCGAGCTCGGCTTCCGGCTGGCGCTCGACGGGCTCGGCCACGGCGACCTCCCGCTCGTGCTGCTCACCGCCGCCCCGGTGGACCTGCTCAAGCTCGACCGCAGCGTGCTGCGGAAGCTGCCCGGCGACCCCGGCGCCGTCGCCGTGGTCGAGGCGCTGCTGCTGTTCACCTCGCGCACCAACGTCCGGCTGGTCGCGACCGGCATCGAGACCGAGGAGCAGCTCGACGCCACCCGCGGGCTGGGTGTCCGGATCGCACAGGGCAACCTGTTCGCGCGGCCAGGCGTCGAACACGACCTGGCACAGGCCACGCCGCTCAAGAGCACCGGCCAGGCCCAGCGGATCGAGGACTTCCTCCGGCCGGCCGCGACGCTGCCGGAAACCGCGACCTGTGACGACGTCCGCCAGATCCTGGTGGCCGAAGACGGTCCGTCCGGCATCGTCGGCGTCGACGCGCTGAACCGTCCACAATGGTCTGTCGACCGGACGCGGTTCCTGGTCGCGGTCACCGGGTTGTACGGGCACGCCCTGCACGCCAAGCGCCCGGCCGCCCGGCTCGCCGACACCCCGCACACGATCCACGCCGACGCGAGCGCGCTCGAGTTCCTCGAACTGGTCACCGACGCCGCCTGGGGCCGCACCGGCGACGACGTCGTCGTGGTCGACGGCGGCGGCCGGTGCCGGGGCGTGGTGCAGGTGACCGAGGTGGTCCGCGGGGTCGCCGAGGCGAAGGTCGAGGAGGCCGTCGCGCTCAGCCCGCTCACCCGGCTGCCGGGCAGCGACACCCTCGCCCGCGACGTCGACCGCCGGATCGCCGCCGGCGAGCAGTTCGTGGCCGGCTGGCTGGACGTCGACTCGTTCAAGACGGTCAACGACACGGCCGGGTTCGCCGTCGGCGACGACCTCATCCGCACCCTCGGGCGCACCCTGAGCGAGCTGGAGTCGCGGCTGCGCCGGATGCGGGTGAGCCACGTCGGCGGGGACGACTTCCTGATCGCCTGCGACCTCGACGAGATCGCCACCGTCGCCGCCGCCCTGCTCGACACCCCGTGGTCGGCCGAGGGCATGCCGGTGACCGTCTCGCTGGCGACGCTGGTGTGCGGCACCAGGACGATCGGCTCCTACCGCGACGCCTCACGGCTGCTGGCGCCGCTCAAGAAGCGCGCCAAGGCCGTCGCCGGGTCCAGCTGGGTGCTCGGGCGGCCCGGCTCCGACCGGGTCGAGGTGCTGCGCGGCATCGGCGGACACCCGATGCCGGAGCAGCGCGCGGTCAGCGTCAGCCGGTCGGCGTGACGAACCCGCTGTCGTAGGCTTTGACGACGGCCTGGGTCCGGTCGCGGGCGCCGAGCTTGCCGAGCACGTTGCCCACGTGGGTCTTCACCGTCTGCACCCCGAGGAAGAGCTTGCCCGCGATCTCCACATTGGACAGTCCGGCGGCCATCAGCCGCAGCACTTCCTGCTCGCGTTCGGTCAGCCCGGCCTTCGCCAGCGCGTCACCGCCCGCGCCGCGGGAACGCTGTTCGGCCAGCCGCCGGATCGCCGCCGGGAACAGCAGCGACTCCCCCGCGGCCACCGTCCTGACCGCCGCGACGATCTCCTCCGGCCGGGCCCGCTTCAGCAGGAACCCGCTCGCCCCGGCGAGCAGCGCGTCGTAGACGTAGTCGTCGTTTTCGAAGGTGGTCACCACGATCACCTTCGGCGGGGTGTCCATCGTGGACATCAGGTGCGCGGTGGCCCTGATCCCGTCCACCGACGGCATCCGCACGTCCATCAGCACCACGTCCGGCCGCAGCCGGGAGACCAGTCCCGGCACCTCGGCCCCGTCCGAGGCCTCCCCGAGCACCGCCAGATCGGGCTCGGACGCGATGATCGCGCGCAGCCCCGCCCTGATCAGCTGCTCGTCGTCGACCAGCAGCACACCGACCGTCATCGCCGTTTCCCCCAAGGCACCGTCACCACGACCTCCCACCGCTCGTCCGCGAGCCCGGCCGAGAGGGTCCCGCCCAGCACCTCGACCCGCTCGGCCATGCCCCGCAGGCCACGGCCGCCACCGTCGCGGCCGGGCACGGAAACGCCGCCGAGCCGGTTCGACACCCGCAGGTCGAGGCGGTCTTCACCGACCTCCACCAGTACCGTGACCGGAACCTTACCGGCGTGCCGCAGCGCGTTGGTCAGGCATTCCTGCAGGATCCGGTACGTCTCCCTGGACACCACCGGCGGGACGTCGGCGATCAGGGCCTCGCCCCGGACCTCGGCCTCGACGTCGGCGCCGGCGAGCCTGGTCGCGGACAGCAGCGCGGGCAGTTCGGCGAGCCCGGCCTGCGGGGCCCGGCCCGCGGCTTCGTCCCGCAGCAGGCCGAGCACGTGGTCGAGGTCGTCGAGCGCGGCTCGCGCCGATTCCTCGATCGCGCCGAGCGCCTGCTCGGTGAACTCCGGATCGGTGCGCAGGGTGCGCCGGGCGGCGCCGGCCTGGATGGTCACCACGCTCAGCGCGTGGCCGACCGAGTCGTGCAGCTCCCTGGCCAGCCGGTTGCGCTCCGCCAGCTGCTCGGTACGCCGTTCCAGCTGGGTGATCCGGTCGGCCGCGGACAGCCCGAGCAGCGCCACCGAACACCGCCTGAGCACGCCACCGACAGCCCAGGCGACGTAGGCGAGCAGCACGATGCCGAGCAGGAACAACGCCGGGATCCAGGCGGAGACCCAGCCTTTCGGCACGACGATCGGCGAGCCGGCGGAGAGCTCGATCCGGCCGGTGAACGGGGCGGCCACCGAGAAGCCGAAACCGACCGGGACCAGCAGGCTCACCAGGCTGATCCCGAAGCCGCCCGCCACGTGCAGCAGGTACATCGCGCTCGACCGCAGCCGCACCGGCCAGCCGCTCGCCGGGCCGAACACCACCCCTGGCACCGGATCGTCGAGCAGCTCCCGCACGGCGACGCCCTCGAGCGCGCGCACCGCGGGGATGAACGAAGAGGCGATCGTCACCACGAAAGCGGCCACCAGCCCGAACACGGCCGCGTTCGAGGCCGAGGCCACCACCGGGACCAGCGAGGGGATCAGGATGGCGGCGAACAGCAGGTAGGGCACGCTGATCGCGCCGCCGAGGATCAGGTACACCCACCGCCGGTAGGTGACCTTCGACAGCAGCGGGCCTAGCGGACGCCGCAGGGACATGCCCCGATCTTGTCAGGACACGTCCCCGCGCGCTTCACTCCCTGGCGGGAGTCAGTAGACGACCACGTGGAACTCGGCCGCCTGGGTGGCGGCGAAGCCGTTGGCGAAGTTGGCCTGGACCTTCGCCGACTCACGGGCGTCCGGCTTCGCGTTCTTGCACGAGATGCCGGGGCCGTGCCCGGACATCAGCTCGGAGCACGGGCCGGTGTAGTGGTCGGGCAGGCCAAGGTTGTGGCCGACCTCGTGGGCCGCGATCCGCGTCGGGTCGTTGCCCTCGGCGACCTGCGACGTGTCGAGGTAGATGTCGCCACGGCCGTGGCCGTTGGTGTTGGTGTAGCTGCCACCGCTGTGGGTCTCGTGGAACACCACGGTGCCGCCCGAGCGCTTGACCAGCTTGATGTCGCTGACGGCGGCGTTCCAGTTCGCCGCGCCCTGGTCGATCTGGGCCACGTAGTCCGGGGCACCGCTCGAGGTGTAGTAGATGGTGGTGACCTGGGCCGCCTGCGCGGCTGGGCCCGCGATCAGTCCCGCGCCCAGCGGTGCCGCCACGGCCAGTGCCACTGCCAGCACTCGCCCGATCCCGCGTCCGTTCATCGTCTCTCCTTGGTCCGCGCAAGAATGCGCCGCTCACGTTCAGGATGTGTGACTGAGGGGAATGAGAAACCGCGGTTCGGTGCACGACGTTAGGACCCCACGGACACCCGGGGCCACGTCCGAAAGTAGGGGAACCGGTACAGAGCGTGGTCCAGCCCCTCGGAGACAGTTCACTCTCCGGAGGGAGCCGGGGCGGACCCGAGCGGGAACCGCCCGCCCCGCGGAACTGGTGTGCTTCTTCACAGCCACCCGCGACCGGCGGGCCCGACGTGAGGGACTGCGATGCCGAACCTGCTGCTCGTACTGCTCAGCCTGCCGCTGTACACGCTCATGCTGTGGCCGCTCGTGGTCGCCTCGCGCCGGGTGCTGGGCGTCCGGATCGGCACCGTGCGGGCCCTGATCGGCGCCGGGATCGGCTGGCTGGTGGCGGGCGCGATCGTCCAGGGGTTCTCCCACGACGTGTACGCCCATCCCTCGACGCTGGTCGGCCTGCTGGTCCCGGCCGCGGGCGCCGCGTTCGTCGCGACGCTGGTGTTCCTGTTCGTGGCCGAGATCGCGTCGCCCGGCGGGGTGGGATTCGGCCTGCTCGGCCGCGTCCGGTCGCTGCGCGCCCGCTTCGGCCGTGCCCGGCGCTACTCGCAGATCAGCCGGATCGCGATCAAGCACGGGCTGGGCCGGTACCTGACCGGCCGCCGGGAGACCGGGCTGGCCACGGTGCGGCACGCCAAACTCGCCCGGTCCCTGCGGCGCGCGCTGGAAGAGGGCGGGGTGACGTTCGTGAAGCTGGGCCAGGTGCTGTCTGCCCGCGCCGACCTGCTCCCGGCGGTGTTCGTCGACGAGCTGAGCAGGCTGCAGGACCAGGTCGCCCACGCCGACGTGACCGCCGTCGCGCGGTTGTTGCGGGAGGAGCTCGGGGCCGCACCGGACAAGGTCTTCGCCGAGTTCGACCCCGAGCCGCTGGCCGCGGCGTCGATCGCGCAGGTGTACAGCGCGCGGCTGCACACCGGCGAGGACGTGGTGGTCAAGGTGCAGCGTCCCGGGGTGGAATCGGTGGTGGAGAGCGATCTCGACATCGTGCGCCGGGTCGCGGTTTCGCTGGAGGCCCGCGCCGACTGGGCCCGAGGGCTCGGCGTCGTCGACCTCGCCGACGGGTTCGCCGAAGCACTGGCGGAGGAGCTCGACTTCCGCACCGAGGCCCGCAACATCATGGCGGTGGCCGCCGCCTACGACGGTGCCGAGATCGCCCTGCCGACCGTCCACAAAGAACTGTCCACGGACCGCGTGCTGGTGATGCGGCGGCTCGACGGGAAACCGCTCGCCGCGGCGAAGGACACCGTCCCGGTGCACGAGCGGGGCCCGCTGGCCCGCTCACTGCTGCGGTGCGTGCTGGAACAGGTGATGATCAGCGGTGTCTTCCACGCGGACCCGCATCCCGGCAACGTCCTGCTGATGGCCGACGGCAGGCTCGGCCTGCTGGACTTCGGCTCGGTCGGGCGGCTGGACTCCGCGCTGCGCGGCGGGCTGCAGAACCTCGTGCTCGCGCTCGACCGCGGCGACCCGGCCGGGCTGCGCGACGGCCTGCTCGAGATCGTCGACCGGCCGGACCAGATCGACGAGCAGCGGCTGGAGCGGGCGCTCGGCACGTTGGTGGCAAAGCACTTCAGCCATGGCCAGGCGCCGGACGTCGAGATGTTCACCGACCTGATGCGCGTGGTCACCGACTTCCGGCTGAACGTCCCGCCGCCCATCGCGGCGGTGTTCCGCTCGCTCGCCACCCTGGAGGGCACGCTGGGCCTGCTGGCGCCCGGGTTCAACGTCGTGCGCGAGTCGCGGGCGTTCGCCGCCGAGCAGGTCGGCGCCGGGCTGCGGCCCGATTCGCTGCGGCGCACGGCGACCAACGAGCTGATGGCGCTGCTGCCGGTGCTGCGGCGGCTGCCCCGGCGGATCGACCGCATCGGCAACGCGCTGGAACAGGGCAGGCTCTCGGTCAACATCCGCCTGTTCTCCGACGAACGCGACCGCGACGTGGTGACCGGGCTGATCCACGAGATCCTGCTGGCCTTCGTCGGCGGCGCGAGCGGGCTGATGGCCGCGATGCTGCTGTCGAGCTCCGGCGGCCCGCGCCTCCTGCCGGACCTGACGCTGCCCCAGATGTTCGGCTACAACCTGCTCGTGGTCAGTGCGCTGGTGGGGCTGAGGCTGCTCTTCGTCGTCTTCCGGCGAACAGGACAGCAGTCACGATCGAAGCGATGAACCCGGCCAGGAACAGCATCGCGCCGCCGCCCATCATCACCACCAGCATCCGGTACCGGCCGTCGCTCACGGGGGCTCCCGGCAGGCCCGCGTCGGTGAAGGCGGTGACCGGGGGAAGCGGTGAGGCCGCGAGCAGGCTGCCGCTGGCGGCGACGACCCCGTACACCTCGGACAGCGGAACGGCGCCGCCTCCGGGTTCGCCCACGAAGGCACGGGAGTCCAAGGAGTCGTTCCGGATGTCGCCCGCCAGGAACAGCGTTCCCTCGGGCACCTTGGCGGAGAACGTCACCGTCGCCCCCGGGACGTGACCCGCCACTGTGGACTTCACGGCGTAGCCCTCCACAACGGACTTGCCGTTGATGACGAGGTTCCACGAGCTGTCACAGCAGACCACCGTGTCACCGCCGACCCCGATCACGCGCTGCACCACGGTGCCCCTCGACCCCAGCGGATCGCGGTACGCGCTCAAATCGACCACGACGATGTCGCCGCGATGGATCTCCTGGTCGACTCCCGGCCGGTAGAGGATCCTGGTGCCAGGCGGGAAGACGTCGGCCATCGCACCGCGCCCGATCCATCGCCGACCACCCGGCGTCGTTACGTTCGCAGTGTCATGAAAGGGTCTTTCAGGACAAAAATTGCCCGGAAAGACCCTTTCATGACACTTGCGAAGGGTTCCGACCCCCATCGCGCCGGTGAGAGCGAGGGTCAGACGGTGAAGCCGAGGGCGCGTAGCTGCTCGCGGCCGTCGTCGGTGATCTTCTCCGGGCCCCACGGGGGCATCCAGACCCAGTTGATGCGGAAGTCCTTGACCAGGCCCGCGCCGCCGGTCAGTGCGGAGGAGACCTGGTCCTCGATCACGTCGGTCAGCGGGCAGGCCGCCGACGTCAGGGTCATGTCGATGGTGGCGGTGTTGTCCGGCTCGACCCGGATGTCGTACACCAGGCCGAGGTCGACGACGTTGATGCCCAGCTCGGGGTCCACCACGTCGCGCATCGCTTCTTCGACGTCGTCGAGCTTGGCGAGGTCGGCGGCGGGCACCGCCTCGGCGGCCGCCTTGTCCAGGTCGGCGGCGGTACGGCCCTCGCGGGTCTCGGCCGTCTCTTCGGTGTCCACTTCACTCACGCTGATTCAACTCCACTGGTCGTCCGGGCAACCGCGTCCTTGAACGCCATCCAACCGAGCAGCGCGCACTTGACCCGCGCGGGGTACTTGGCGACGCCCGCGAACGCGATGCCGTCTTCGAGCACTTCTTCGTCCGGTTCGATCTTGCCCCGGCCCTGCATCAGTTCCACGAAGGCGTCCATGGTGGTGAACGCCTCCTCCACGGTGTGCCCCACGACGAGATCCGTCAAGACCGAAGTCGACGCCTGGCTGATCGAACAGCCCTGGCCGTCGTAGGAGACATCCGCCACCTTGCCGTCTTCGAGCTTCACCCGCAGCGTGACCTCGTCGCCGCAGGTCGGGTTGACCTGGAACGACTCGGCGTCGAACGGGTCGCGCAGGCCGCGGCCGTGCGGGTGCTTGTAGTGGTCCAGGATGATCTCCTGGTACATGCTTTCGAGATTCATCAGGCCACCCCGAAGAACTTCTGCGCCTCGCCGACGCCCTTCACCAGTGCGTCCACTTCGGACAGTGTGTTGTAGAGGTAGAACGACGCGCGCACGGTCGCCGGGACCGAGCAGGCCCGGTGCAGCGGCCACGCGCAGTGGTGCCCGACGCGCACGGCGATGCCGAGACTGTCCAGCACCTGCCCCGCGTCGTGCGGGTGCACGCCGTCGATCACGAACGAGACGGCCCCGCCGCGCTCGGCCATGTCCGTCGGCCCGATGATCCGGACGCCCTTGTTCTCCGCGAGCCCGCCCAGCGCGGCGGCCGTGAGCAGGTGCTCGTGGGCCGCGATGCGCTCCATACCGACCACCGAGAGGTAGTCGATGGCCGCACCGAGCCCGACGGCCTGCGAGGTCATCGGCACCCCGGCCTCGAACCGCTGCGGCGGCGCGGCGAAGGTGGTCTTCTCCATCCGGACCAGCTCGATCATCGAGCCACCGGTGAGGAAGGGCGGCATGGCCTCGAGCAGCTCACTGCGTCCATAAAGGACACCGATGCCGGACGGGGCCAGCATCTTGTGCCCGGAGAAGACCGCGAAGTCGACGTCCAGTGCGCGGAAGTCCACCGGCATGTGCGGCACGGACTGGCAGGCGTCGAGCAGGGTCAGCGCGCCGACCTTCTTCGCCGCCGCGACCAGCTCCGCCACCGGGTTGATCGTGCCGAGCACGTTGGACTGGTGCGCGAACGCGACCAGCTTCGTGCGCTCGGTGATCAGCTCGTCGATGTCGGACAGGTCGAGCCTGCCGCCGGGCGTGACCTTGAACCACTTCAGCGTCGCCCCGGTGCGCTGGCACAACTGCTGCCACGGCACGAGGTTCGCGTGGTGTTCCATCTCGGTGATGACGATTTCGTCGCCGGGGCCGACAGCGAAAGACGCAGCAGCGGGCGTCGTATCGGTGGCGGCGTTGCTCATCGAGTACGCCACGAGGTTGATGCCCTCGGTGGCGTTCTTCGTGAACACCAGCTCCTCCGGTGAGGTGCCGACGAACTCCGCGGTCCGCGCGCGGGCGTACTCGTAGGCGTCCGTGGCCTCTTCGGACAGCTGGTGGGCGCCGCGGTGAACCGCGGAGTTCGACGTCTCCACGAACCGGCGCTCGGCGTCGAGCACCTGCGTCGGCCGTTGTGAGGTCGCCCCGGAATCCAGGTACACCAAGGGTTTCCCGTCCCGGACAGTGCGGGACAGGATCGGGAAGTCGGCGCGCAGCGCCGCCACGTCAAGCGGAACAGAGTTGGGCAGTCGATTGGACGCCGTGGTGGTCATCGAGCCAACTCCTCTCGGTGGGTAGCAGGGATTCCGGGACGTACGTCACGAACTCAGATGACGGCGGGCTCGGCCTTGCCGACGTACTTCACGTAGCCGTGCTCCTCCAGCTCGTCCGCGAGTTCCTTGCCACCGGACTCGACGATCTTGCCACCGGCGAACACGTGCACGAAGTCGGGCGTGATGTGCTTGAGGATGCGGGTGTAGTGCGTGATCAGCATGACGCCGACCTCGCTCGACGCCTTATACGCGTTGACGCCGTCGGACACGACGCGCAGGGCGTCGACGTCCAGGCCGGAGTCGGTCTCGTCGAGGATCGCGAACTTCGGCTTGAGCAGCGAAAGCTGGAGGATCTCGTGGCGCTTCTTCTCGCCGCCGGAGAAGCCCTCGTTGACGCTGCGGTCCGCGAACTCCTGCGAGATCTCGAGCTTGTTCATCTCCTCCTTGACCTCCTTGACCCAGAGGCGAAGCTTGGGAGCCTCGCCGCGGGTCGCGGTGACCGCGGTGCGGAGGAAGTTCGACATCGAGACGCCGGGGACCTCGACCGGGTACTGCATGGCCAAGAACAGGCCGGCCCGCGCACGCTCGTCGACGCTCATCTCGAGCACGTTCTCGCCGTCCAGCGTGATCTCGCCGGAGGTCACCTGGTACTTCGGGTGACCGGCGATCGCGTAGGACAGCGTCGACTTGCCGGAGCCGTTCGGGCCCATGATCGCGTGCGTCTCGCCTGAGGAGATGGTCAGGTTGACGCCCTTGAGGATTTCCTTGGGGCCTTCGTCGGTCGTGACCGAGGCGTGCAGGTCCTTGATTTTCAGGGTTGCCATAGCTTTGAGTTCCTGAGTCTGTGTAGCGGGCGGAATCAGACGTTGACGGCTTCGAGTTCGGCCTCGATCGCCGCCTGCAGGCGCTCGCGCACCTCGGGAACGTCGATCTTCACCAGGATCTCGTGGAAGAACCCGCGCACCACCAGACGGCGTGCGGCGTCCTCCGCGATCCCGCGCGACTGGAGGTAGAACAACTGCTCGTCGTCAAACCTTCCCGTCGCGCTGGCGTGGCCGGCGCCCTCGATCTCGCCGGTCTCGATCTCCAGGTTCGGCACCGAGTCGGCGCGCGCTCCCGGGGTCAGCACGAGGTTCCGGTTGAGCTCGTAGGTGTCGGTCGCCTCGGCGGCCGCGCGGATCAGCACGTCACCGATCCAGACGCTGTGCGCGCCCTCGCCCTGCAGCGCGCCCTTGTACATCACGCGCGACTTGCAGTTGGGCACCGCGTGGTCGACGAACAGCCGGTGTTCCTGGTGCTGCCCCGCGTCCGCGAAGTAGACCCCGAGCATCTCGACGTCGCCGCCCTTGTCCGCGAACGTCGCCGTGGGCGAGATGCGGACCAGGTCACCGCCGAGCGTGACGACGGTGTGCTTCAGCGTGGCGTCGCGGCCGAGCTTGAGGTGCTGCTCGGACACGTGTACCGCGTCGTCGGCCCAGTCCTGGACGCTGACGACGGTGACCCGCGCGGAATCGCCGATGACGAACTCGACGTTGTCCGCGTAGGTGCCGGAGCCGACGTGGTCGAGCACGACCACGGCCTCGGCGAACGCTTCCGCGCGCACCTGCAGGTGGCCGTAGGCGACCTTGTCCGCGCCGGGGCCGGTGATCCGCAGGACCGACGGCTTCGAGGCCTTGGTCTCCTTGGGCACCGTCACGATGGTGGCCTGCTTGAACGCCGAGTACGCCTGCGCGGCGATCCGGTCGCTGGGCACCCCGGCGACACCGAGGCGCTCGTCGTCGCGACCGACCGTCTCGATCTTCAGCTCGGGGGCCGCGTCGGCTTCGAGGGTGATCTCGCCGGTGGCGACGGCGGTGCCGTCGTGCAGGCCCCGCAGCCGCTTCATCGGCGTGAAGCGCCAGTTCTCTTCACGACCGCGCGGGACCTCGAAGGCCTCGACGTCGTAAGAGGTGAACCGCTCCGCGCGGGAAGCCGCCGGGATGACAGCGCCCTCCCGCAGCGAAGCGGCAACGTTGTTCTCTGCGACAGACATCTAGCCGACTGACCCTTCCATCTGAAGCTCGATCAGGCGGTTCAGCTCAAGCGCGTACTCCATCGGCAGCTCACGCGCGATGGGCTCGACGAACCCGCGCACGATCATCGCCATCGCCTCGGCCTCGTCGAGACCGCGCGACATCAGGTAGAACAGCTGCTCTTCGCTGACCTTCGAGACCGTGGCCTCGTGGCCCATCGACACCTCGTCGTTGCGGATGTCCACGTACGGGTACGTGTCCGAGCGCGAGATGGTGTCGACCAAGAGCGCGTCACAGACGACGCTGGAACGCGAGTGGTGCGCGCGCTTCGCGACGCGGACCAGGCCGCGGTACGAGGTGCGGCCGCCGCCACGCGCCACCGACTTCGACACGATCGTCGAGGAGGTGTGCGGCGCCAGGTGCTCCATCTTCGCGCCGGCGTCCTGGTGCTGGCCTTCGCCCGCGAACGCGACCGAAAGGACCTCGCCCTTGGCGTGCTCGCCCATGAGGAACACCGACGGGTACTTCATCGTCACCTTGGAGCCGATGTTGCCGTCGATCCACTCCATGGTCGCGCCCTCTTCGCACTTGGCGCGCTTGGTGACCAGGTTGTAGACGTTGTTCGACCAGTTCTGGATGGTCGTGTAGCGGCAGCGGGCGCCCTTCTTCACGATGATCTCCACGACCGCCGAGTGCAGCGAGTCGGACTGGTAGATCGGCGCGGTGCAGCCCTCGACGTAGTGCACGTAGGCGTCTTCGTCGACGATGATCAGGGTGCGCTCGAACTGGCCCATGTTCTCGGTGTTGATCCGGAAGTAGGCCTGCAGCGGGATGTCCACCTTGACGCCCTTGGGCACGTAGATGAACGAACCGCCGGACCACACCGCCGTGTTCAGCGCGGAGAACTTGTTGTCCCCGGCCGGGATCACCGAGCCGAAGTACTCGGCGAACAGCTCCGGGTGCGTCTTCAGCGCGGTGTCGGTGTCCAGGAACAGCACGCCCTGGGCCTCGAGGTCCTCGCGGATGGAGTGGTAGACGACCTCGGACTCGTACTGGGCCGCGACACCGGCCACGAGGCGCTGCTTCTCCGCCTCGGGGATGCCGAGCCTGTCGTACGTGTTCTTAATGTCCTCGGGCAGTTCTTCCCAGCTGGTGGCCTGCTTCTCGCTGGACCGCACGAAGTACTTGATGTTGTCGAAGTCGATCCCGGAGAGGTCGGCGCCCCAGTTGGGCATCGGCTTCAGATCGAAGAGCTTGAGCGCCTTGAGGCGTGCTTCGCGCATCCACTCCGGCTCGGACTTCTTGTCGGAGATGTCGATGACGACATCCTCGTTCAGTCCTCGACGGGCTGCGGCGCCCGCCTTGTCGGAGTCGGCCCAACCGAACGCGTACTTACCAAGGGAGTCGATGGTCTCTTCTTGGGACAGTGGCGCTGTGGTGGGAGTGCGCTGCTCGGCAGCGGCAGTCATGCGGGTTTCCCTCCATCCGGGATCCGTGCTGGTCGCCCCGAGGGCCGCGACTGAGCCGCCCTCGATGGCACTGTGCTCTCCGGCTCGACAGCAGCCGGGATACCCGTCGAAACGGCGGGTACGTGGGTGGTGCACGCGTTGTCACCGCGTGCGATGGTCGCCAGCCGCTGCACGTGGGTGCCGAGCAGCTTGGCGAAGGCCTCGGTCTCGGCCTCACACAGCTGCGGGAACTCCGCGGCGACGTGGGCGACCGGGCAGTGGTGCTGGCAGAGTTGCTCGCCGGCGCCGACCTGACGGGTCGACGCAGCGTAACCCTCCCTGGACAGCGCGGTGGCAAGGGCCTCGGCACGCGCGACGGGCTCGGTCTCGGCGGTGATGGCGCCCCGGTGGGGCTCCACGAGCGCGGCCACGCGACGCTCGGCGAAGGCGCGCACGGCGTCCTCACCGGCGTGCTCGGCCAGGAAGCGGATGGCCGAGACGGCCAGGTCGTCGTAGGCGTGCCCGAAGCGGGCCCGGCCGGACTCGGTGAGCAGGAAGAGCTTGGCCGGACGGCCACGGCCGCGGGGCTCGCGACGGGACGCGTCACGGGTCTCGGCCTCGCCGTCGGCGACCAGCGCGTCGAGGTGGCGGCGGACGGCCGTCGGGCTGATGCCGAGCTGCTCCGCGACCACCACGGCGGCCATCGGACCTTGCTCCAGCAGCAGCCTGGCGACCTCGTGGCGGGTCCGCCCCTCGGCGTTGACCTGCACCGGGACAGCGGAAGACGCGACGCGGGGCAGGCCGCCACCCGTCGGATCCGAGGTCCCGTTCTTTTTCACAACACAAGTGTGTCTTATTTCCGGCGGGACGGCAAAGGCGGGGTGTCGGCCAGTGACCCGAGTCACCCGCGAACGGAGTGGCTACCCTTCCACTGTGGCAGTGGGCGAGCATCCGGCGAAACAGGACACCGACGAGGCCGGGGCGGACACGATCGACTCCCCGGGCTCGGTGGCGACCCTGTCCCCCGTGCGCCCGCGTGCGCCCAAGCCCCTCGACGGGACAGAGCAGCGGGCGCTGGTGGTGGTCCGCCGGTTCGGCACCGTCGGCGCGCTGTTCCTGGCGCTCGGCTCGCTCGGCGCCGGCGCCGCGCCGGTGATCAACCCGGTGCAGGAGATCCCGGTGCTGCGGCTGTTCACCCGGCTGCCCACGGTGTCGCTGGCGCTCGGCTTCTCCGGCATGGCCCTGATGGTCCTGGCCTGGCTGATGCTGGGCCGGTTCTCCCGGCCCGATCGGGCGAGGGTGGCGACCCAGGGTCAGCTGGCCCGCACGATCACGATGTGGGTCGCCCCGCTGCTGTTCATCCCGCCGCTGTTCTCCCGCGACGTCTACAGCTACGTCGCGCAGAGCGAGATCGTGCGCCGTGGCATGGACCCGTACGTGCTGGGCCCCGCACAGGCGCTGGGGATCGGCGACCCGCTGACCGCCGGGGTGACGAACATGTGGCGCGAGACACCGGCGCCCTACGGCCCGCTGCTGCTCAAACTGGGCAGCTGGCTGTCCCCCATCGGAGGAAACAACGTGGTGGCGGGCGTGCTGCTGCAGCGCGGACTGGCTCTGGTGGGCGTGATCCTGATTGTCTGGGCGCTGCCGCGGCTGGCCAAGCGGTTCGGCGTGCAGCCGGTGACCGCGCTCTGGCTCGGCGCCGCCAACCCGCTGCTGATCTTCCACTTCGTCGCCGGTGCCCACAACGACGCGCTGGCCATCGGGCTCATGGTCGCCGGGCTGGAACTGGGCATCCGCAGGCTGCCGATGCGGATCAGTGGCGACAGCCCGCCGCCACTGGCGAAGGGTGAGCTGCTGTTCATCGGACTCGGCGTGGTGGTGATCACCCTCGGCGTCGCGGTGAAGCTGCCCGCGGTGCTCGCGTTGCCGTTCTTCACCGTGATGGTCGCCCGGCGCTGGCACGGCAAGCTGAAGGACCTCGCGCTGGCCGCGCTGCCGATGGCGGCCCTGTTCGGCGTGGTGCTGACGGCGCTGAGCGTCGGCTCCGGCCTGGGCTGGGGCTGGATCGGCGCGCTCGGCACCCCGGGAATGATCCGCTCGTGGATCTCCCCGACGGCCGAGATCGCCAACCTCGACGGCGTGCTCGGCATCTCGCTGGGCCTTGGCAACCACACCAACGCGCTGGTGCCGATCATCGGCGGCCTCGGCTACCTGGTCGCCGCGGTCATCACCGTCAAGTTCCTCTGGGACAGCTTCAAGTGGCGCTACCGCCCGATGATCGGGCTCGGCGTCGCGCTGGGGGCGTTGATGGTCCTGCAGGTCAACCTGCAGCCCTGGTACCTGCTGTGGGCGGTGATCCCGCTCGCCGCCTCCGCGGGGACGTCACGCTTCCGGGTGGCCGCGACGATCGTCAGCGCCGTGCTGCCGTTCCTGCTGCCGCCCACCGGCAGCACCTTCGACGGCCGCTCGTACGTGCTGCCGTTCTCCTACGTCGCGGCGATCGTGGTCACCGTGCTCGCCCTGCTCGTCGTCCGCCGGATCTCCCCGCTCCTGTTCTCCCGGCCGTCCCCGGAGCAACTGACCGGACCGTGAGGTCGTATCGTTGGCGGTTGTGAACATCCCCGCCGTCGAGATCACCGGACTGGTGAAGACCTACGGCTCCACCACCGCCGTCGACGGGCTCGACCTGCGGATGGAGCGAGGTTCGCTGCTCGCGCTGCTCGGCCCGAACGGGGCGGGCAAAACCACCACCGTCGAGATCTGTGAAGGGTTCCTGCGGCCCGACTCCGGAACCGTGCGCGTGCTGGGGCTCGACCCGTTCCGCGAAGGCGCCGCGCTGCGCCCGCGGATCGGCGTCATGCCGCAGGGCGGCGGCGCGTACCCGGGCGTCCGCGCCGACGAGATGCTCGGCTTGGTCGCCGCGTGCGCCGCCGACCCGCTCGACGCGGCCTGGCTGCTGGACATCCTCGGTCTCGAGCAGGTCAGGAAGACGCCGTTCAAGCGCCTCTCGGGAGGGCAGCAGCAGCGGCTCTCACTGGCCTGCGCGCTGATCAGCCGTCCGGAGCTGGTGTTCCTCGACGAGCCGACGGCCGGGATGGACCCGCAGGCGCGGCGCCTGGTCTGGGAGCTGCTGGAGGCGCTGCGCTCGGACGGCGTCAGCGTGCTGCTCACCACCCACCTGATGGAGGAGGCCGAGGCGCTGGCGGACGCCGTGGTGATCGTCGACCACGGCCGGATCATCGCCGAGGGCTCCCCAGGTTCACTCACGGCCGAGGCGGGCGACGCGGCCCAGCTGCGCTTCAAGGCGAGGACCCGGCTCAACACCGGCCTGCTGGCCGCGGCGCTGCCCGAGGGACACCGGGTGCACGAGTCCGCGCCCGGCGCGTACCTCGTCGAAGGCCCGGTCGACCCGCAGGTCGTGTCGACGGTCACGGCCTGGTGCGCGCAGCAGGGCGTGCTCGCCGAGGAGTTGCACGTCGGCAAGCGCACGCTCGAAGAGGTCTTCCTCGAGCTGACCGGACGGGAACTGAGGGCATGACAGCCACCGAGAGCACCCGGTTCGCCGCGGGCACCTTCACCCCGGCGCCCGGCCGCGGCCGCCTCGGCAAGATGCTGCGCACCCACGCGCGGGTCGAGGCGAGCCTGACCCTGCGCCACGGCGAGCAGATCCTGCTGACCCTGCTCATCCCGCTCGCGCTGCTGATCGGCCTGAGCCTGCTGAACATCCTGCCCGAGCCCGACCTCGGCTCCGCGTCCAAAGTGGACTGGGTGACGCCGCGGATCCTGGCCTTGGCGGTGCTGTCCTCGGCGTTCACCGGCCAGGCCATCGCACTCGGCTTCGACCGCCGATACGGTGTCCTCAAACGACTTTCGGCCACCGCGCTCCCCCGCTGGCTCCTGGTCGCTGGCCGGGTCGTGGCCGCGCTGGTCGTCGTCGCGATCCAGGTCGTGGTCATCGGCATCGTCGCGGCACTGCTGGGCTGGTCGCCTTCGCCGTCCGGCCTGGTCGCCGCCATCGTGATGCTCATCATAGGGACGTTGGCCTTCGGCGCGCTGGGTGTCCTGCTCGGCGGCGCACTGCGCGCGGAGGCCGTACTGGCGCTGGCGAACATCGTCTGGTTCGTCCTGCTCCTGGCGGGCGGCATCCTCCTGGCCCCGGCTTCGCTCCCGTCCGGCATCGGCACGGTCGTCAGCCTCCTGCCCTCCGGCGCCCTCGCCGAAGGCCTCCGCGAGGCCCTCATGAACGGCCACTTCGCCTGGGGCCCACTGGCCGTACTGGCCGTCTGGGCCGCCGCCGCCGGCGCCCTCGCCTCCCGCACCACCCGCCTCACCTAGCCAAACAGCTCCGCCGTCCCCCCAAACACGCGTGACGGCAATCCCCACACACCCATCCGCCGCCCAATCACACGTGACGGCAATCCCCGCACACACGTCCGCCGCCCAATCACCCCCGGCCGCCGCCCACGCACGTCCCAACTGGCCAACACCGTCCGCGTACGGGCCGGTTCCCGTGTGATGTTGGCCGGTTCCCGTGCGCCGACGAACGTCACGCGTGTGTGAATCGCCGTCAACCGTGCGTGGACCGCGGACACGACGCGGAACTCGGGCCCGCGAGTGTGGAACTCAGGCCCGTGGGTGTGGGACTCGCCGGGCTGGGCGCGAGTCCCACACCGGGGAGCGCGAGTTCCGCGCTCGGAGCGCGGGTTCTTCGGTCGGGGGGCGGGGGGGTGGAGGCGGTCCGGGGAAGGGCTCTCAGGATCGGGGTTCTACCATCGGATGGTGTTGTTTCGGAGTCTTGTCGCCCGGTTGCCGTACCCATCCCGTGCGGTCCAGCGGGCCGTCGCGATAGCGGCGGTCGTCGCGCAGGGCGGGATCGGGGTGACCGGCTCGGTCGTGCGGGTCACCGGTTCGGGGCTCGGCTGCCCGACCTGGCCACAGTGCGTCGACGGCAGCCTGGTCCCCGAGCCCCGGCCCGAGCTGCACGCCCTGAACCAGTGGATCGAGTTCAGCAACCGCATGCTCACCGGCGTGGTGATCCTGGTCGCCGCGCTGTGCGTCATCACCGCCTGGCGCGTGCAGATGGAGCACCCGAGCCGTCGCCGCCTGGTGAAGCTGGCCTGGGCCATGCCCGCCGGCGTCGTCCTGCAGGCCGTCCTCGGCGGGATGACGGTGCTCGCCAAGCTCGAATGGTGGACGGTCGCGATCCACTTCCTCGCCTCCACTCCCCTGGTCTGGCTGGCGGTCCTGCTCCTGCGCGCCTTCACCGAGGGCGACGAACCCGCGCGCTGGCTGATCCCCGAATCCGGCCGCAGGCTGCTGATCGGCCTGGTAGTGGTGATGTGGACGCTCCTCGTCGCGGGCACCACGGTCACCGGCGCCGGGCCGCACAGCGGGGACCCCAACACCCATCGCCTTGCCGTCCCCGTCGAGCTCCTCGCCCAGATCCACGGCGGACTCCTGGTGCTGTACCTCCTGATGCTCGCCGCCTTCGGCCTCCAGCTGCGGCGCACCGGCGCCCCGAAGCCCCTGCGCCGCCGCTACGTGATCACCTGGATCGTCGCGCTCGCCCAGGGTGGCCTCGGCTCCCTGCAGTACGCCCTCGGCGTGCCCGAGGCGCTGGTCTCGTTCCACGTCCTGGGCTCCGCGCTCGTGATCGTCGCGACGGCGATGCTCTGGTGCGCCGCCAGGGATCGCGGCCCGGCACCGGTGAAGTCGGCCGCCGCCACGGATCCGAGCCTCGCCACCGCGAGCTGAGCAACTGGATTCACGTCCGGCCACACCGGCACACACGCGACAGCACTCGCCGGGGTGATCGACCTCACTCGCGTGGGCGAGTCGACGACTTTGCCGACAGGTCCCCGGTTTCCCGGTGAGCCCGGCAAACCCGCCGGTTGAGGCGAATGCCATAAGATTTTCACGTACCGGCGGTATCGGCGCCAAGCCGACCACCTAGGCTCGACCGCGACGCAGCGCCCCAGAAGTCCGATTCGCCCGAGTAACCCAGCGAGGTTCAGCACCATGAGCTCCAGCGCCGAGCAGTCCGCGCCCAGGACAGCCCCGAAGCCGTTGATCTCCGGCGAACGCGGAACCGGGGAGATGCTGATCCTCAAGACCTTCCTGCTGGTCCCGTTCATCGCACTGGTCGCCGCCATCCCGATCGTGTGGGGCTGGGGCATGTCCTGGGTCGACCTCGGGCTGGCCGCGGTGTTCTACACCATCGGCACGCTCGGCGTGACCGTCGGCTACCACCGCTACTTCACGCACGGCGCCTTCAAGGCAGGCCGCCCGCTGCGCATCGCGCTGGCCGTCGCGGGCGGGATGGCCGTGCAGGGCTCGGTCATCTTCTGGGTCGCCAGCCACCGCCGCCACCACGCCTTCGCCGACCGCGAGGGCGACCCGCACTCACCGTGGCTGTTCGGCACGACGCCCGGCGCGCTGCTGCGCGGCTTCTGGCACTCGCACATGGGCTGGATGTTCAAGCGCGAAGTGACCAGCTACGAGCGCTTCGCCCCGGATCTGCTGGCCGACGACGACCTCCGCACCGTCAACCGCTATTTCTGGCTCTGGACCACGCTCAGCCTGGCGCTGCCCGCCGTGCTCGGCGGCCTGCTGAGCTGGTCGTGGTGGGGCATCATCACCGGGTTCTTCTGGGCCGGGCTGGTGCGCATCGCCTTCCTCCACCACGTCACCTGGTCGGTGAACTCGATCTGCCACCTGGTCGGCGACCGCCCGTTCGCCAGCCGCGACAAGGCGGCGAACTTCTGGCCGCTCGCGATCCTGTCGATGGGCGAGTCCTGGCACAACTCGCACCACGCGGACCCCACCTGCGCGCGGCACGGCGTGCTGCGCGGCCAGGTGGACGTCTCCGCGCGGGTGATCTGGCTGTTCGAGAAGTTCGGCTGGGCCAGCAACGTCCGCTGGCCGAAAGCCGAGCGGCTCGCGGCCAAGCGGGTCAAACCCGCCTAGTTCAGCCCTAGCCACGTGACGGGCACCGGACGAAGGCCAGGCCGTCGGGCTCATCCGCGTGACGAACCTAGGCGAGCTGCTGCCGGACGGCCGAAGCGAACCTCAGCGGAGCATCCTCGTCGGCCTGACGGAAGCCCAGCGACGGCTCGGTGAGCTCCAGTTCGAGCAGCAGGGGCTTGCCACCCTCGCCTCCGACGACGTCGACACGGGCGTACAGCAGCTCTGCGCGCAGCAGTCCCAGCAAGGACGCGGCCGCGTCCAGCGCGTCCTCGGCCAACGCGCGGAAAGCCGCGGAAGGCTTGGCCACAGCGAGCTTTTCGGACACGTACATGCCCGACGCGTCCATTGTGGACCGGCCGAGCATCGCGCCCTTGGCGAACGCGTGGGAGTAGATCCCGCCGAAGAAGACGAGCGCGATCTCCCCCTCGGTGTCCACACTGGACTGATACGGCTGGATGAGCGCGGTGCGGCCCTCGGCGTGCAGCTTGGCCAGGTGCCCGGCCGCGGCACCGGTGGCGTCCGCGGTGAAGCGGGCGACACCGACGGAGCCCGCCCCGACCGAAGGCTTCACCACGAAGTCCTTGTCCGGCCAGCGGAAGTCGTCGCCGGGCTCGACCAGCGTGGTCGCCACGGTGGGCACGCCGGCGTCGATCAGCTCGGAGAGGTACGTCTTGTCGGTGTTCCAGCGCGCCACCGCGGCCGGGTTGCACAGCGCGGGCACGGACTCGCACCAGTCGAGGAACTCCTCGCGGCGGTCGGGGTAGTCCCAGGTCGCGCGCAGGATCACCACCTCGGCGGCGCCGAAGTCGACGGTCTTGTCGTCCCAGGACGCCCAGCGCGGCGCGAAGCCGAGATCACGCAGCGCGGGCAGGACGGCGTGCTCGTCGCCGTTGCTCTCGGGCATCTTGGCGCAGGCGACGAGGATCGCTTCGCGGGTCATTTACCGGCCATCTTGCGGCGGTGCTCGGGGCCGATCTTGGTGGCCTTCACCGTCGCGCTGTCCCACTCGGCGGCCTCGAGGTCCTCGACGGCCGCGACCAGCGCGTCGCCGGTCGCCGGGCTCGGCACCACGACGTCGCCAAGCGCGCCGTCGGCGCCGACCAGCACCACCCTGGCGCCGATCCGGCCGATGTTCTCCACCACCGCCCGCGACGGCTTGCCGTGCCGCTCGACGAACGAGCGGGCGGCCGCCAGCTGGCGGGCGTTAGGGGCGACGGTTTCTTCGGTCTGCTCAGCCACGAGGCGAGCTTAACCGCCAGGACCCTGGGACGCGGAACAACGGTGGGCTCGGCCATAGTTGTGTCTGAGGACGAGTTCGGCGACAACTGGAGGTAAGGCATGCCCACCGCAGTGCAGGTCAAGCAGACCGGCGGCCCCGAGGTGCTCCAGCTCGCCGAGGTCGAGGTCGGCGCACCGGGGCCGGGCGAGCTGCTGGTGAACGTCTCGGCGGCCGGGGTCAACTACATCGACACCTACCAGCGCGCCGGGATCTACCCGATCGAGCTGCCGTTCGTGCTGGGCCTGGAAGGCGCCGGAACCGTGGTCTCGGCCGGAGAGGGCGTCACCGGGTTCGCCGCCGGGGACCGGGTGGCCTGGCAGGGCTCGCTCGGCAGCTACGCCGAGCGCAAGCTGGTGCCCGCGGATGTCGCGGTGAAGGTGCCCGAGGGCGTGTCCGACGAGGTCGCCGCCGCGACGCTGCTGCAGGGCATGACCGCGCACTACCTGGTCGCGTCGACCTACGAGGTCAAAGCCGGAGACGACATCCTGGTCCACGCCGCCGCCGGGGGTGTCGGGCTGCTGCTCATCCAGCTCGCGAAAGCGCGTGGTGCGCGCGTCATCGGCACGGTGTCGACAGCGGAGAAGGAGCAGCTCGCCCGCGAGGCAGGCGCCGACGACGTGATCCGCTACGACCAGGTCGACTTCGCCGAGGTCACCCGCGAGCTGACCGGCGGCGAGGGCGTGGCCGTGGTGTACGACGGCGTCGGCAAGGACACGGTGGACGGCAGCCTGGCGAGCCTGAAGGTCCGCGGCCTGCTCGCGCTGTTCGGCGCCGCGAGTGGTCCGGTCCCGCCGCTGGACCCGCAGCGGCTGAACTCCGGCGGCTCGCTCTACCTGACCCGGCCCACCTCCGCGCACTACACGCGCACCAAGGAGGAGCGGGACTGGCGGGCGGGCGAGCTGTTCTCGGCCATCGCGGACGGCTCGCTGGACATCCGGATCGGCGCGCGCTACCCGCTGGCCAACGCCCGCAACGCGCACGAGGACCTGCAGGGCCGTCGCACCACCGGCAAAGTGCTGCTGATCCCGTGACGGGCTGGCCTGCCGAGGTCCGGCTCACCGGGGACGGGCTGGTGCTGCGCGGCTGGACCGACGACGACGTCCCGGCGATGGTGACACTGTTCGACAACCCGGCCGTGGGCCGCTACACCTCGCTGGTCACGCCGTTCGACAAGGCCGCCGCGGTGGCCTACCTCGAACGGGCGAGGCGACGGCACGCGAACGGCGAAGCGGTCCAGCTGGCGATCACCGAGGGCGACGACCAGCCGCTCGGCGAGGTGCTGATGTTCCGGGAGAACGCGGCGGCGGAGGGCATCGAGCTCGGCTACTCGGTCGGCCCGGCGTATCGGGGCCGAAACCTGGGCAGCCGGGCGTTACGACTGCTCACGGCGTACGCGCTGGAGCTCGGCCTCGAGCCCCTCACGCTGCAGATCGAGGCCGAGAACCTCGCGAGCGAGGCGGTGGCGGGCAAGTCCGGCTACCGCCTGAGCGAGCAGCCGCCGATCCACGAGACCTCCAAGGGCCGCCGGATCACCCTCCGCGTCTGGCAGCACCAGGGCTGAATTGCCCCTGAAGGCCACCTTCACGGCGTAAAACGCCGTGAAGGTGGCCTTCAGGGGCAGTCGGTCAGCCCTTGTCGTTGGGGACGGTGACGGCGTCGGTCACGAAGACCAGCGTCTCGTTCGGCTGGATGCCGCGGCCGCCCTGGCCGTACGCGAGGTCCGGCGGGATGATCAGCAGACGGCGGCCGCCCTGCTTGATGCCCACGAGGCCCTGGTCCCAGCCCGGGATGACCGCGCCGGTGCCGAGCGCCAGCGGGAAGGGCTCGCCCCGGTCGAACGAGCTGTCGAGCTTCTTCTTGTCCGACCAGGTGACCAGCGAGTAGTTCATCGTCAGCTGCTGCCCGGCCTTGGCGCCGGTCCCGGTGCCCTCGGACAGATCCTTGACGATCAGTTTCTTCGGCGGGTCGCAGCTGTCCGGGACGGTGATGGTCGGGTTCTCACCGAACTTGCCGGTGGTCTTGATGTCCTCCGCGGTGCATTCCTTGCCCTTGCTCGCGGCGCCCGCGGGGGCGACCGAACTGGCGGGAGCCGAGGGCTGGGTGGCCGCGGGGGCGGCGTTGTCCGTCTTCGATCCGCAGGCCCCCACCGAGAGGACGGCCGCGGCGACGACCACGATCTTGCCGAATGTGCGCATGCCCGGCACTGTAGCCACCTGGACCGACCCGGTGAACAGGTCCACCCGTCTGACCGACCAAAGTAGGCCACGCCGTCATTGGCCGATGGAGCGCTCCTGGAGATAGGTCAGCACGGCGGAGACCCGGCGGTGTACCGGTTCCTCGGTCAGGTGGAGCTTGCTGAAGATCGAGCTGACGTGTTTCTCCACGGTGGGCCCCTTCAAGTTCAGCGCCTCCCCGATGCCCGGATTGGTTCTCCCCCTGGCCATTTCGCGCAGCACATCGAGTTCGCGCGGGGTGAGGGAATCCAGCGGTGAGCTGACCGCCTTGGTCCGCCGCAGGAGGGTGTCGACGATCAGCGGGTCGATCACCGCGCCGCCTTGGGCGACCTCGCGCAGGGCGCGGATGACGTCCTCGATGTCGGCCAGGCGGTCCTTGAGCAGATACGCGAGACCGGTCGTGCCGTTGCTGAGCAGCGCGAAGGCGTAGTTCTCGTCGCTGAACTGCGAAAGCACCGCGACCCCTGTTCCGGGGTAGGCGGCGCGGATCGCGTGGGCGGCTTCGATGCCTTCCATGTGTTCGACGTCCTCGGCGCGGTCACCGGGAAGCGGCATCCGGATGTCGGTGAGGACGGCGTCGGGACGCAGGCGGCGGACGGCGTCGAGCAGGTCTTCGGCATTGCCGACGGCGGCCAGCACGTCGACCTCGCCGGAGTCCGCCACGAGCCGGCGGATGCCTTCGCGGACCACGTAGTTGTCGTCGGCGATGATCACTCGGAGGATCGCGGCCATCACTGGTCCCGGTTCGGTAGTTCGGCGTGCACGGTGGTTCCCTTGTCCGGTTCGCTGTCGATCCGCAGGCGGCCGTTGAGGGTTTCGACCCGGTCCCGCAGGTTGGTCAGGCCATGGCCGTTCTTGTCCGTCGACGCCATACCGCGGCCGTCGTCGTGGATCTTCACAGCCAGATACCCGTCGCCGGCGGACAGGCTGATGTCCACCAGGCGCGCGCCGGCGTGTTTCACGACATTGGTCAGCGCCTCACAGACGATGAAGTAGGCGGCACCCTCGATCTTGGTCTCGAACCGCGTTCCGCGCAGCGCGGCGTCGGCGTGCACCCGGACAGGCAGGGGAAGCCGATCGGCCCTGGCCTGCACCGCGGGGACGAGCCCTTGATCGCTCAGCACCGGCGGATGGATGCCGTGCGCTAGTTCGCGCAGGTCGGTGAGCAGTTCCTGGGTGTCGTGCTGCAGTTCGCCGAGCACCTCCTCGGCCGCTCGCTCGCCCCGCGCGAGCTGGTTGCGGGCGAGACGCGTCTTCATGATCAAGGCGACGACGTGTTGCTGGGCCCCGTCGTGGATGTCGCGCTCGATCCGTCGCCGTTCGGCGTCCTGCGCCGCGACGATCCGCGCGCGGGACCGTCCCAGTTCCGCCACCTGCTCCGCCAGCCGGGCGGTGAGCTGGACGTTCGTGATCGCCGTGGCCGCCTGCCCGGCCAGGGTGCTCAGCAGTTCCTGGTCACCCGCGTGGAAACCACCGTTCTTCGGTCCGCATTCGATGTGGCCGACCACCTCGCCAGAGCGTTGCAGCGGAACGCTCATCGCGACGGCACCGACCGGCAGGCCGGACGACGCGCTCGCGCCGGGCAGGGTCACCCGCACCCACTCGGTCGCGAGTCCCCGGTGGACGGCGTCGGCGAGACGCGGGACCAGCTCGTTCAGCTCGTCGGTCTGCTCCAGCCGGGCGCCGAAGGCGGTCAGCAGCTGGTAGCGGTTCACCCGTTCGCCGAACACCAGACGATCCACCACCACGTCCAGCCGACGACGCAACGGCTGGAAGACCGCGGCCGCGAGGATGGTCATCACGACGGCGTACTCGACCGGGATCCGGTTGCCCAGCGCGAGTCCGGGTGCCGCGGCGAGCCCGAAGTAGACCACCGCGATGCCCAGGGAGAGCAGGCCGAACACCACGGAGCGCCGCACGGCCACGTCGATGTCGAACAACCGGTGCCGCACGATGCCGACGACGATGATCACCAGGAGAGCCAGCATCAGCACCACCGCCGCGCCGATGAGCAACTGGTACCACACCGGAGCGGCCGGTGCGACGCCACTGGCCAGCGCACCCAGCAGCAGGTAGATCGGGATGGTCACGGCCGTCCCGTACGCCAGCAGGCGCATCCGGGTCCGTAACTCCGGGTTCGCCTGGAGGAACCGCACCCAGAGGATCGGGAACAGCAGCAGCCAGGCAAACCTCCCCGCGACCTCGGCCGGACCGGACAACCACGCCAGCCAGTGCACCGCGAAGGGGTTGGGCACCCGCGCGGACAGGTCGGGCACATACAGGTCGGCCGGGACGGTGGGACTGCTCAGCAACCACAGTGGTACCCACACCAGCTGCAACCAGGCAAGCCGCAGCGCCACCCGTTGCCACCGTCGTTCCACCACACCATCGGGGAACGACGCCATCATCACCATCAAGGTGACCACCGCGACCGCGGCGGCGCCCAGCACGACCAGGTTCGCCAGCCACACCCAGCCGCCGGTGCTGTGCAGGGTGAAAGTCCGGATCTGATCACTGAACCCGGAGAAGGCCTCCGTCAGGGCGCTGAACAGCAGCAGCCGCCGAACCTGCGGATGATCCGGGCGTTTGCGGACCAGCCACACCGCGATCCCGAACAACGGCGCCACCGCGAACCCGAACAGGCTCTGCCAGAAGACGATCGGGGCCCGGCCGAAGACCGCGACGACATTCCAGCAGTTGTACAGCAGACCAGCGCCGCCGAGCACGATTCCGGCGCCCGAAGTGAGCCTCAACCACAGTGTCACCGGCAGATTGTCGCGCCCGCGCGAGCGAACCGTCCACCGGGCGCGCCACCCCTGGACCCCATGGCCAGCCCCCATGCCACCCCCGGGGCCCGCCACGTTCCGTACCGGTTCGGTGACTCTTAAGGTTGCAATCAGCAAGTTCCACCTGCCAGGTGGACGGCTGACTGCCTGACGAACCTAGACCGCGTGAGCCCATCGCGGGAAAGGCGGCTCACCCGATCGTGTCGGGTCGGCCGGCTGAAGAACAACCCGTGGGAGGTGAATCAACGAAATCGGCGCCCTCCACGCACCGGGCGATCCGAACGGAAGAAAAGGCGGGGGAAATGGAACTTTGGGTGCGGGCCTCGACCATCGTCAAAGTGTGTTTCTGGTGTCTGCTCATCGGTTTGCTGGTCGGGCAGGTTCTCTGACGCACGACCACCACACCGCAACAAGGAGGAAAAAATGAGAAGTTCCGCGACGCAATACCGGCGCCGGATCCTGTCCGTCGCCCTGTCGATCGTCTGCCTCGCCGGTGCTGCCCTCGGCTCGGCCAACGCGGCACAGGCCGCGCCCGCCCGAGTTGCCAGGCCCTGCGGGCCGGTCATGTTCGTCGTTCCGGGCTACCGGGACGGCGGCGCCCAGGAGCTGCTGGCTTCGGCGCCGGGAGGAGCCGACCCTGTCCGCATCCCGTACCCCAACAGTGCCGCCGACATCAACCTCTACACCGACGTCGACGCCGGAGTCGCCAACCTCAGGACGGCGCTCTACAACCTCTACGTCACCTACGGGTGCGACCTCGGCACCAAGGTCTACATCGTCGGCTTCAGTCTCGGCGCGCTCGTCGCGGGCACCGTCCTGGAAACCGAACCGCCCGGCCGGAACATCCAAGGGGTCCTGTTCGCCGACGGCAGGCGGCAGCCCGGCGAATCGAACTGGCCGGGCGACCCCGGCGGGCTCATCGGGCACCTGCCAGTTCCCGGACCGGGCGGGGCCGGCTTCCGCCCGCTCGACGCGTTCCGCTACCCGACGTTGAGCGTGTGCAACGGGCCCCGCTCAGCGGGCGGAGCGGACTTCATCTGCTTCGGGGGCACCAATCTGGACAGCTACTTCAGCTCTCACCCGTTCTACAGCTTCAACGTGGCCGCCGAGCTGAACGCCCACGGTGAAGGCCCGTACCCGCACAACCTGAGGAACCGCGTCATTCCCTGACGCCCAGCCGTGATCAGATCGCCGTCACGCGTGATCAGATCGCACACACGCGTGACGGCGGTGCGGACACGCGTGGCGGCGGTCTGATCACGGGGCCAGGTCAGCCAGGGCTGGGACCGGGTCGCCGGTGTTGACCACGCCGAGACGGCGGGTTGCCCTGGTCAGGGCGACGTAGAGGTCGTTGAGGCCGCGGGGGGACTCGGCGAGGATCTCGTCCGGGGCGAGGAGGACGACGGAGTCGAACTCCAAGCCCTTCGCGCGGGCGACGCTCAGGACGCTCACGCGCTCGTCGGACTGGCCCAGCAGGCGCTGGACGGCGTCGACGCGCGCGGACGGGCAGAGCACGGCGACCGTTCCGCCGTCCACTTCGGACAGTTCGGACGCGATCAGCGGCGGCAGCCCTTCGGCCAGCGAAGCGGGCGAGATGTCGCGCTGCCAGGGGGAGAAACCGGTCTCCCGCACCGAAACCGGTGCTTCCAGCTCCGGGTTGACCTCGGCCAGCACGCGGGACGCGACGGCCATGATCTCCGCCGGGGTGCGGTAGTTCACGGTCAGCTCCGCCAGCCGCCAGCGATCCGCGACGTACGGCGAGAGCGCCTCCGACCATGACCGCGCTCCCCCGGCCGAACCGGTCTGCGCGACGTCACCCACCAGGGTCATCGAACGGTTCGGCGAGCGCCGCATGAGCAGGCGCCAGTCCATCGCGGACAGCTCCTGCGCCTCGTCGACGATCACGTGCCCGAACGTCCACGTCCGGTCCTGCGCGGCCCGCTGCGCCGCGGTCAGCTCGCTGCGCCGCTCCTGCCGCTCGGCGAACAGCTCCGCGTCGAGGACGTCGCCGACTCGCAGCATCTCCTCGTCGATGATCTCCTCGTCCTGCTCCAGGATGTCGAGCACGCCCTCGGCGTACGCCTTGTCCTCGCGCTCCCGCTTCGCGCGCTCGGCGCGGGCTTCGGTGTCGTCCTCGCCGAGCAGCTCGGCGAGTTCGTCGAGCAGCGGGACGTCGGCGGGGGTCCAGTCGGCGTCGGTGGGGCTCTCCAGGTGGGCACGGTCTGCTTCGCTCAGGAGCCGTCCGGACGCGCTGTCGAGCCGTTCGCGGTCGGCGAACAGCTCGTCGAGCACGATTTCCGGGGTCAGTTTGGGCCAGAGGCCGTCCAGCGCCTCGGCGATGTTCGGGTCGGCGGCCACCTCGGCGCGGATGTCCTGGATGTCGCGCGCGTCGAGCAGGTCGTCGCCCAGTTTGCGGGCGGCCTGGCGGGTCAGCGCGTCGAGGACGTCGGAGACGAACAGGCGGCGAGCCTGGTTGTGCGGACGCCGCGAGCGCCGGGCCCGGGTGCGCGCTTCCAGGCAGGTTTTGCGGTCGAGGCGGAGGATGTCGTGCTCGTACACGATCTCCATGACCGGCTCGGGCACGCGCTGGCGGTCCTGCACGGCGTTGGCGAGCACCTTCGCCATGGCGAGGCGGCCTTTGACCTCGGCGGCTTCGCGGCTTTCGACGGCGACGGCGTCGAGCCCGGGGTACAGCTGCCCGATGGTGGCCAGGAGCACGCCGGTCTCCCCCAGCGACGGCAGGACCTGGCCGATGTAGCGCAGGAACGTGCTGTTCGGCCCGACCACGAGCACGCCGCGCGTGGTGAGCTGCTGGCGGTGGGTGTAGAGGAGGTACGCCGCGCGGTGCAGCGCCACCGCGGTCTTGCCGGTGCCGGGGCCGCCCTGGACGACGAGGACCCCGCTCAGCGACGCGCGGATGATCTTGTCCTGCTCGGCCTGGATGGTGGCGACGATGTCACTCATCTCACCCGTCCGGCGCTTCTCCAGCGCGGCGAGCAGCGCGGCCTCCCCCGCGAGCCCGAGGTCCTGACCCTGGTCGGCGGCGCCGAGGTCGAGGATCTCGTCGTCGAGGCCGACCACCTTGCGGCTCAGCGACCGGATGTGGCGACGACGGCGCACGCCGTCCGGCGAGGCGGCCGTGGCGAGGTAGAACGGCCGGGCGACCGGCGCGCGCCAGTCGACCAGCAGCGGGCGGTAGTCGTCGTCCTCGGCGAACAGGCCGAGCCTGCCGACGTACGTCGTCTCCTCGACGCTCTCGGGCACGAAGTCGAGACGGCCGAAGCACAAGCCCTGCTCGACCGACCCTAGCTGGGCCAGCCTGTCGGAGTACAGCGTGGTGGCGACGTCGCGTTCGGTCCGCGCCTGCGGGGTGCCGCCGGTCTGGCGCAGCGTCTCGGTCAACCTGCTCTGCGCGTGGGTCCGCTCGACGTCGAGTTTGCGGTAGAGCGTGGTGACGTAGTCCTGCTCGCGGGCCAGGTCGTCGTCGGTCGTGGTGTCTGGTTCCCGAGACGGGGACACGGACAAGGGTGGCCTGCTTTCGCATCGGGAGTGGTGAGGCTCAAGAAGCCAACGACCTTCAAGATTACTTCATTCCCGACACCCGTCCCACGAACGCCGACCACGCGGGTGAGGCGAAGGCCAGCGCGGGCAGCACGGGATCCTTGGAGTCCCGGACGCCGATCGCGGAGCCCGTTAGAGACACCTCGACACAGTTGGCGCTGTCATTGCTGTAACTGCTCTTGTTCCAGTGGGGACCGGAGAAATCGCGCGGGCTCATAGGGACATCGTCCCACGATCGTTCAGGACAATCTTGCGGCAGCGGCAGCGATCAGCTCCACCGATTCGTCCGGGCCATGTGACAGGTCGGTCAGCGTGGACCAAGACTGGGAGTAGACCTCGATGTGTTCTTCCTCATCCAGGAACAGGCTCGACACCTTGTTCTCCAGCAACACCAGGCTGGCTTCATCGTCGTACTCGAGGATGGTGAACCCGCCGACGAAACCGGGGTGCAATCCAGCTTCGGCGGGAAGCACCTGAATCGTGATGTGGTCTTGGGTCGCGCCATCCACCAGCCTGCGCAACTGACGTGCTCGCGCACCAGCTGAGGAAAACGGCTGATCGATCACACTTTCATTGAGGATCACTCGCAGCCGCAACGATTTCGACCGCGAGAGCACGCCCTGACGCGCCATCCGGCTGGCAACTCGAGCATCGACCTCATCAGGCGACAAACCGTTGCCGGTCGCCTCGATGATCGCCTTGGCGTATTCGGCCGTCTGAAGCAGACCAGGGATCATCAAGGGCGCGTACTGCTGGACCCCGCTCGCCTCGTCCTCGAAGTCGACCCAGGTCTGCCAGTCGGCGGGCAGGTTGGGCGCGGTCATGCGCAGCCAGCCGCGCTGCTCGGCGTGCCGGGCGATGTCCATGATCTCGACGCGCCGCTGGGACGAAACCCGGTAGAAGTCGAGGATCTTCTCCAGGTCGTCGAGGTAGAAGCCGATTTCGGCGTTCTCCATGCGGTTGACCTTGCTGGCCGACATCTCGGTCTGCCTGCTCACCTCGGCCGCGCTCAGGCCGCTGGCCGCCCGCAGCCTGCGCAGCAGGATCGCGAGCCGGCGCGACTTCACCGAGGGACCGGCACGACGGGACACACTCCACCTCCATGATCGGGACTGGCATCAGTCAACTCCACCGCGTTGACCATGGCCAGTCCCCTCACCCTAACGAGGGATTGCCAGCAAATCTGATGTACATCAATACTTGCGGATACACCACGTCAGCGAAGGGACCCCTCATGGACGGCGACATCTCGGTGCTCGCTCAGAACTCACCCCGGCGCGAGTGGCTGGTCCGCTGCTACGACAGCAACCTGCGGCCGGGTGTCTGCGCGGTCGAGGCCAACAACGGCGAGATCGCGATCGCCGGGCCGCACGACCGGTTCTTCACGCTTCCGCACAGCGCCATCGCCGACTTCCACGCCGCGCTGAGCGAGGCGATCACGCAGACCGCCCAAGACGTCCTGGCGGCCAACCGCTAGAAGCGGCGGTTCTTGTCGGACCTCCCGCTTAACCTTCGCGATGGAGCAAGCCCATCCAGAGGAGTTGGCGAAGTGAATCTCACGTCAGAGCTGTCCGGCGACCGGCGCACCCATGTGGAGGCCCGGCTGCGGGGGACTCTCATCGCCTGGCTGACCACCGTGCGCCCGGACGGGCAGCCGGTCAGCGTGCCGGTGTGGTTCCTCGTGCGCGAGGACGACACGGTCCTCGTCTACAGCCAGCCGGACAGGTTCAAGCTGCGCAACATCGAGGAGAACCCCCGCGTCTCGCTCGCACTCGACGTGACCGACCTTGGCCGCGACAACATCCGCATCGAAGGCACCGCGAAGCAGGCCACCGACGTCCCGCCCGCGGACCGGAACCCCGAGTACGTGGCCAAGTACACCGAACGCATCGGCGCGATGTTCGGCACCGCGGACAAGTTCGCCGAGATGTTCTCCGTCGCCCTGGTCATCACCCCGGCCCGCCTCCGCGCCTGACCCGAAAGCCCCTGAAGGCCACCTTCACGGCGTAAAACGCCGTGAAGGTGGCCTTCAGGGGCAATCAAGAAGAGTTAGAAGGGCAGGCCGATCTGGCGCATGCCGATCGCGGAGTCGACGGCCAGCGCGACGAACACGATCATCAGGTACGTGTTCGAGCGGTGGAACAGCGACATCGGCTTGGTCTCTTCGCCACGGCGGACAGCGGCCTGCAGGCTGTGCGCGTAGAAGAGGAACCAGCCGCCCGCGACGATCGCGAACGAGGTGTAGAGCCAGCTCGTCACCGGGATCAGCAGCAGCGTCCAGGCGACCATCACCCACGAGTAGATGACGATCTGGCGGGCGACGTGCTGCGGGCTGGCGACGACCGGCAGCATCGGGACACCGGCGCGCTCATAGTCGTCGCGGTACTTCATGCCCAGCGCCCAGGTGTGCGGCGGCGTCCAGAAGAAGATGACGCCGAACATCACGAACGCGGGCCACTGCACGGTGCCGGACACCGCGGCCCAGCCGATGACGACCGGCATACAACCCGCCGCGCCGCCCCAGACCACGTTCTGCGAAGTCCGGCGCTTGAGCAGCAGGGTGTAGACGAAGATGTAGAAGAGGATTGTCGCGATCGCGAGGATCGCCGACAGCGGGTTCACCGTGAGATACAGCACGACGAACGACGCCACACCCATGGCGAGCCCGAAGATCAGCGCGCCGCGTCGCGGCACGGACTCCTTGACCAGCGGGCGCCGCTTGGTCCGGTTCATTACCTTGTCGATGTCCGCGTCGATCACGCAGTTAAGCGCGTTCGCGCTGCCCGCGGCCATGGTGCCGCCGACGAGCGTGGCGAGCACCAGCCACGGCGAGGGGATGCCGCGCTGGGCGAGGAACATCGCGGGAATCGTGGTGACGAGCAGGAGCTCGATCACCCGGGGCTTCGCGAGGGCGGCGTACGCGCCGACGACCTGGCGGATGGTTCGCCGGCCACCGGGCAGCTTCTCACCGGTGTCATGCACGGCGCTGGTGCTGTCACTGCGGCCGTGCGCAGCGTTCACCAACGACATTTCACTCCCTGCGTCAGGTTCGGGGCGGGTGGTCCCCGGTGGGCCCGGACTAACTGTGTGGTGGCCCCGGACTCACGGGACTTTGAACCCGCGATCGATCGTAGACGTGCTGTTTCCTGAGGGTGATCGCGGGTCCTCGGGTGGCCCAACCATTAGGCTGGCCGGGACGGGCCGCGTAGTGCCCCTGCGCACAGCTCCGACCTGGAATATCGTCCCTTCGGGATCGATTGAGATTAAGAGCAGCGCGCGTGGGCAACACCACAGAGTAAAGAAGCCATCACCTTGACGACGGGGAGTTCGAGTTCAGTGTCCGACATCGCCTCAACCAGCGAGAACAACCCACTTCTCCGGCGCAACGTGCCCGCCGACTGGACCGAGACCGACACGCGCGCGGTGGACACCGTGCGCGTGCTCGCCGCCGACGCGGTCGAGAACTGCGGCAGCGGTCACCCCGGCACCGCGATGAGCCTCGCGCCGCTCGCGTACACGCTTTTCCAGCGCACGCTGCGCCACGACCCGGCGGACGAGAACTGGCCGGGGCGTGACCGGTTCATCCTTTCGGCTGGACACAGCAGCCTGACCCTCTACATCCAGCTGTACCTCGCGGGCTTCGGGCTCGAGCTCGAAGACCTCAAGCAGCTGCGCAAGTGGGACTCGAAGACGCCGGGGCACCCGGAGTACCGGCACACCCAGGGCGTCGAGACCACCACCGGCCCGCTGGGCCAGGGCCTGGCGAACGCGGTGGGCATGGCCATGGCCGCCCGCCGCGAGCGCGGCCTGCTGGACCCGGACGCCGCTCCGGGCGAGAGCATCTTCGACCACTACATCTACTCGGTCGCGTCCGACGGTGACATCGAAGAGGGCGTCACCGCCGAGGCCTCCTCGATCGCGGGCCGCCAGGAGCTCGGCAACCTCGTCGTCTTCTGGGACGACAACAAGATCTCCATCGAGGACGACACCAACATCGCCCTCTCGGAGGACACCGCCAAGCGCTACGAGGCGTACGGCTGGCACGTCCAGGTCGTCGAGGGTGGCGAGGACGTCGTCGCGATCGAGGAGGCCATCAAGGCCGCCAAGGCCGAGACCGGCCGCCCCTCGTTCATCGTGCTGAAGACGATCATCGGCTACCCGGCGCCCACCAAGATGAACACCGGCAAGGCGCACGGCGCGGCGCTCGGCGGCGAAGAGGTCGCGGCCGTCAAGAAGATCCTCGGCTTCGACCCGGAGCAGAACTTCCAGGTCGACGACGAGGTCATCAAGCACACCCGCCAGGCGCTCGACCGCGGCAAGGCCGCGCACGACGAGTGGCAGGGCAAGTTCGACGCGTGGGCCGCGGCCAACCCTGAGCGCAAGAAGCTCGCGGACCGCCTGTCCACCCGCACGCTGCCCGAGGGCTGGACCGAGCAGCTCCCCAGCTGGGAGCCCGACGCCAAGGGCATCGCCACGCGCGTCGCCTCCGGCGCGGTCCTCAACGCCCTCGCGGACGTCCTGCCCGAGCTGTGGGGCGGTTCGGCCGACCTCGCGGGCAGCAACAACACCACCATGAAGGGCGCCGACTCGTTCGGCCCGGAGAAGGCCTCCACCGACTCCTGGAACGCCAACCCGTATGGCCGCACGCTGCACTTCGGCATCCGCGAGCACGCGATGGGCTCGATCCTCAACGGGATCGCGCTGCACGGCGGCACGCGGCCCTACGGCGCGACGTTCCTCATCTTCTCCGACTACATGCGCCCGCCGGTCCGGCTCGCCGCGCTGATGAAGGCGCCGGTCGTCTACGTCTGGACGCACGACTCCATCGGCCTCGGCGAGGACGGCCCGACGCACCAGCCGGTCGAGCAGCTCAGCACGCTGCGCGCGATCCCCGGCCTCAACATCGTCCGCCCCGCGGACGCCAACGAGACCGCGGCGGCCTGGCGCGGCGCGCTCGAGGACATCCACCACCCGACCGGCCTGGCGCTGAGCCGCCAGAACCTGCCGATCCTCGAGGGCACCAGCACCGAAGGCGTCCTCAAGGGCGGGTACGTCCTGTCCGATTCGGACGGTACGCCCGACGTGATCCTCATGGGCACCGGCTCCGAGCTCCAGCTGGCCGTCGAGGCCAAGAAGACGCTCGAAGCCGACGGCACCAAGGTCCGCGTGGTCTCCATGCCTTGTGTCGAGTGGTTCGACGCGCAGGACGAGGCGTACCGCGAGTCGGTCCTGCCCAACGGCGTCAAGGCCCGCGTGTCCGTCGAGGCCGGTCTCGCGCTGACGTGGCACCGCTTCACCGGTGACGCAGGCGAGAACGTCTCGCTGGAGCACTTCGGCGCCTCCGCCGACGCGGGCACGCTGTTCCGCGAGTTCGGCTTCACGGCCGAAGCCGTCGTCGACGCCGCTCGCCGCTCGCTCGCGAAGACCAAGTAATTCACTGAGCTAATTCACTGAGACTGAACCATCCGAAGGGGATGAAGCAGTTATGAGCACCACTGATCGGCTTGCCCAGCTGTCCGAAGCCGGTGTCTCGATCTGGCTCGACGACCTGTCCCGCGAGCGCCTGGAGACGGGCAACCTCGCCGCGCTCATCCGCGACAAGCACGTCGTCGGTGTCACCACCAACCCGACGATCTTCGCGAACGCCATGTCCAAGGGCGAGGCGTACGACAAGCAGACCAAGGAACTCGCCGCGCGCGGGGCCGACGTCGACGCCACGGTCCGCGAGCTGACCACGACCGACGTCCGCAACGCCGCCGACCTGTTCCGCGACGTCTACAACGCCTCGAACGGCGTCGACGGCCGCGTGTCCATCGAGGTGGACCCGCGCCTGGCCAAGGACACCGACCGCACCTTCGCCGAGGCGAAGGACCTGTGGAAGACCGTCGACCGGTCCAACGTGCTGATCAAGATCCCGGCCACCGAAGAGGGCATCCCGGCGATCACCCAGACGCTCGCCGAGGGCATCAGCGTGAACGTGACGCTGATCTTCTCGACTCAGCGCTACCAGGCGGTCATCGAGGCGTTCTTCGCCGGGCTCGAGCAGGCCAAGGCCAACGGCCACGACCTGGCCGGAATTCATTCGGTCGCGTCGTTCTTCGTGTCCCGTGTGGACACCGAGATCGACAAGCGGCTCGACGTCATCGGCACCGACGAGGCGAAGGCCCTCAAGGGTGAGGCGGCCATCGCCAACGCCCGGCTCGCGTACGTGGCCTTCGAGACGCTGCTCGACACCGACCGCTGGCGCGCACTGGCCGCCGCGGGCGCGAACGCGCAGCGTCCACTGTGGGCGTCCACCGGCGTCAAGGACCCGGCGTACTCCGACACCCGCTACGTCGACCAGCTCGTGGTTCGCGACACCGTGAACACCATGCCGGAGAAGACGATGGACGCGGCCGCGGACCACGCCGAGATCACCGGGGACACCGTCACCGGTCGCGGCGTCGAAGCCGCCGACGTGTTCGACAAGCTCTCGGCTGTCGGCATCGACATCCCGGACGTGTTCGTGGTCCTCGAGAACGAGGGCGTCGAGAAGTTCGAGAAGTCCTGGACAGAACTCCTCGACACCGTCACCGGCCAGCTCGACAAAGCAAAGGACTGAACTCAGACCATGGCAGGGGAAACACTCGGCGTCGAGATCGTGGACGCCGACCTGGCCGGCAAGGCCGCTCCGCTCGCGGAGCAGCTGGTCACCGATCAGGTCGCATCGAAACTGGCCGCGCAGGACGCCACACTCTGGGGACCTGACGCCGAGTCCGAAGCATCGATCAGGCTGTCGTGGACGAGTTTGCACAAGTCGTCGCGGCCACTGATCGGCGAGATCGAGGCGCTGCGCACGGATCTCCGCTCCGAGGGCGTGGATCGCGTTGTCCTCGCCGGGATGGGCGGGTCTTCGCTGGCGCCCGAGGTGATCACCGGGACGGCCGGGGTCGCGCTCACCGTGCTCGACACCACCGACCCCGGCCAGGTGGCCGACGCGCTGGCCGGTGACCTGCAGCGCACGGTGCTCGTGGTGTCGTCGAAGTCCGGCGGCACCGTCGAGACCGACAGCCACCGGCGCATCTTCACGAAGGCGTTCGCCGAGGCGGGCATCGACGCGAAGAGCCGGATCGTGGTCGTCACCGACCCCGGCTCCCCGCTGTCGAAACTGTCCGAAGAGGAGGGTTACCGCAAGACCTTCCTCGCCGACCCGAACGTCGGCGGCCGCTACTCGGCGCTGACCGCGTTCGGGCTGGTGCCCGCCGGGCTCGCCGGGGCGGACATCGCCCGGCTGCTCGACTCGGCCGCCTCGGCGGCCGAGGTGCTGGGCACCGACTCGGCCGACAACCCCGCCGTCAAGCTGGCCGCCGCTCTGGGCGCCCAGCACACCGAAGGCGCGGAGAAGGTCGTCCTCGGCGACACCGGTTCCGGAATCAAGGGCTTCGCCGACTGGGCCGAGCAGCTGATCGCGGAGTCGACCGGCAAGCTGGGCACCGGGCTGCTGCCCGTGGCCGTCGAAGGACCGGACGCCCCGGGCTTCGCCGACGCGAAGGGCGACGCCACCCCGGTGGCCGTCGGACCCGCCGCCGGAACCGCGAAGATCTCCACCACCGGCCCGCTCGGCGCGCAGATGCTGCTGTGGGAGTTCGCCACCGCGCTCGTCGGCAGGCTGCTCGGGATCAACCCGTTCGACCAGCCGGACGTCGAGACCGCGAAGCAGGCCACCCGCGCGCTCCTGGACAACCCCGACGCCCTCAAGGGTGGCGGGGCTGCGTCCAATGTGGACGGATCGGTCGAGATCTTCGGCTCCGAAGGCGTTGTCACCGAAGGAAAGCTGACGGACGTGCTCCGCGCGTTCTTCGGCTCCGCGCCCGAGTTCGGCTACATCGCGGTGCAGGCGTACCTCGACCGCCTCGACGACGCGTCGACGTCGCTGCTGCGCGGTCAGGTCGCCAAGTCGACCGGGTTGCAGACCACATTCGGCTGGGGACCGCGGTTCCTGCACTCCACCGGGCAGTACCACAAGGGCGGCCACCAGAACGGCGTCTTCCTGCAGCTCACCGGCGGGGTCGAAACCGACCTCGACGTGCCGGACCGGCCGTACACCCTGGGCCAGCTCCAGCACGCGCAGGCGCTCGGCGACGGGCAGGTGCTCGCCGACCACGGGCGCCCGGTGCTGCGGCTGCACCTCACCGACCGGGCCGCGGGCCTGGCCGAGCTCGTCCGCGCGGTACAGGAGGTCGGCGAGTGACTGGTACTTGGCGAAACCCGCTGCGCGACGAGCGGGACAAGCGGCTGCCGCGGATCGCCGGGCCGTCCAGCCTGGTGATCTTCGGGGTCACCGGCGACCTGGCGCGCAAGAAGCTGATGCCCGCCATCTACGACCTCGCGCACCGCGGCCTGCTGCCGGCCGGGTTCTCGCTGGTCGGCTTCGCCCGCCGCGACTGGGAACACCAGGACTTCGGTGAGCTGGTGCACGACTCCGTCAAGGAGCACGCGCGCACGCCGTTCAAGGAGTCCGTCTGGAACAGGCTCGCCGAGGGCATCCGCTTCGTGCAGGGCACGTTCGACGACGACGACGCGTTCGACCGGCTCGCGCAGACCGTCAGCGACCTCGACAAGGAACGCGGGACGGGCGGCAACACCGCGTTCTACCTGTCGATCCCGCCGGGCGCGTTCCCGGTGGTGACCAAGCAGCTCGCCCGCTCCGGGCTGGCCAACGCCGACGAGAGCACCTGGCGCCGCGTGGTCATCGAGAAGCCGTTCGGGCACGACCTCAAGAGCGCCAAGGAGCTCAACGGGATCGTGAACGACGTCTTCCCGGAGTCGTCGGTGTTCCGCATCGACCACTACCTCGGCAAGGAGACGGTCCAGAACATCCTGGCGCTGCGCTTCGCGAACCAGCTGTTCGAGCCGATCTGGAACGCCAACTACGTCGACCACGTGCAGATCACCATGGCCGAGGACATCGGTCTCGGCGGCCGCGCGGGGTACTACGACGGCATCGGCGCGGCACGGGACGTCATCCAGAACCACCTGCTGCAACTGCTCGCGTTCACCGCGATGGAGGAGCCGCTGTCCTTCGAGCCGCACTCGCTGCGCTCGGAGAAGGCGAAGGTGCTGGCGGCGACGAAACCCATGCTGCCGCTGGACAAGACGTCCGCGCGGGGGCAGTACGACGGCGGCTGGCAGGGCGGCACGAAGGTGCCCGGCCTGCTTCAGGAAGGCGGCTTCGCGAAGGACTCCACCACGGAGACCTACGCCGCGGTGACGCTGGAAGTGCAGAACCGCCGCTGGGCCGGGGTGCCGTTCTACCTGCGCACCGGCAAGCGGCTCGGCCGCCGCGTCACCGAGATCGCCGTGGTGTTCAAGCGGGCGCCGCACCTCCCGTTCGACTCGACGTCGACCGAGGAGCTCGGGCAGAACGCGCTGGTCATCCGCGTCCAGCCGGACGAGGGCATCACGCTGCGCTTCGGCTCGAAAGTGCCGGGGACCACGATGGAGGTCCGCGACGTCACGATGGACTTCGGCTACGGCCACGCCTTCACCGAGTCCTCCCCCGAGGCCTACGAGCGCCTCATCCTCGACGTGCTGCTGGGTGAGCCCTCGCTCTTCCCGGTGAACGACGAGGTCGAGCTCTCGTGGGAGATCCTGGACCCGATCATCAACCACTGGGCGAAACAGGGCGCACCCGAGCAGTACCCGCCTGGCTCATGGGGGCCGCCGTCGGCGGACCACATGATGGAGCGCACCGGCCGGAAATGGAGGCGTCCGTGATCATCGACCTGCCGTCCACCACGACTTCGCACCTCAACAAGAAGCTCGTGGAACTCCGGGAGCGCGGCGGAGCCGTCGCGCTCGGCCGGGTGCTGACCCTGGTCATCGTGGCCGACGACGACGACAAGCTCGAAGACGCCATCGAGGCGGCGAACGAGGCCAGCCGGGAGCACCCCTCGCGGGTGATCGTGGTGGCCAAGGGCGCGCGCACCGCGGCTCCCCGCATCGACGGGCAGATCCGGGTCGGTGGCGACGCGGGCGCCAGCGAGGTGATCGTGCTGCGCCTCTACGGGCAGCTCGCCTCGCAGGGCCAGAGCGCCGTCGTGCCGCTGCTGCTGCCCGACGCGCCGATCGTCGCCTGGTGGCCGGGCGGGGGCCCGAAGAACCCCGCCGAGGACCCGATCGGCGAGCTCGCCCAGCGGCGGATCACCGACTCGGCCGCCGAAAAGAGCCCCGTCCGCGCGCTCACCGCCCGCAGTAAGTCCTATGTGGAGGGTGACACCGACCTGGCGTGGACCCGGCTGACGTACTGGCGTGCCCAGCTCGTCTCCGCCCTGGACCTGCCGCCCTACGAGAAGATCACCGGCGCGACCGTGGTCGGGGAAGCCGACTCGCCGTCGACCGAACTGCTCGCGGGCTGGCTCGCCGAGTGCCTGAAGGTGCCGGTGAAGCGGGTCAAGAGCTCCAGCGCCCAGGGCATCATCTCGGTGACGCTGCAGCGCCGCACCGGCGACATCGACCTCACCCGGCCCGACGGCCGGGTCGGCACGCTGACGCAGCCCGGCCAGCCGACGCGGCGCATCGCGCTGCAGCGGCGGGACAACAAGGACTGCCTCATCGAGGAGCTGCGCCGGCTGGACCCGGACGAGGTCTACGAAACCGCGTTGCACGGGCTCGGCAAGATCACTTCCGGGCACGCCAAGGCCGCGGAAGAGGCCAAGCCGGCGCCGAAAACGGACAAGACGGTCACGGCGGCCGACGCTCCGGTGCGGGGCAAGGGACCTACCAAGGCTCCGGTGAAGAAGTCCGCGAAGGTGGCGGAAAAGAGCAGCTCGTGAGCGGCACCGAGGTCGTCGTCTACGAGAACCCCGGCCTGCTGGCCGCGGCCGCGGCGGCCCGGCTGGTGACCAGGCTCGTCGACGTCCAGGCGGCGAAGGGCTCGGCGTCACTGGTGCTCACCGGCGGCGGCACGGGGATCGGGACGCTGAAGGAGCTGCGGGAGTCCCACGCCAGGGGCGCCATCGATTGGTCGCGCCTCGACATCTACTGGGGCGACGAGCGGTTCGTCCCGGCGGACAGCGATGAGCGGAACGAAAAGCAGGCCCGTGAGGCCCTGCTGGACCACGTGCCGCTGGCCCCCGAGCGAATCCACGTCATGGCGGCGTCGGACGGCGAGTTCGGCGACGACCCCGACGCGGCGGCCGCGGCCTACGCCAAGGTGCTCGAAGACGTGCCGTCGTTCGACATCGTGCTGCTCGGCCTCGGCGGCGAAGGGCACACCGCGTCGGTGTTCCCCGACTCGCCCGCGGTGCACGAGATCACGCGTCCGGTGGTGGCGGTGCGCGACTGCCCCAAGCCCCCGCCGACCCGCGTCTCGTTGACCCTGCCCACGATCCGTCGCGCGCAGGAGGTCTGGCTGATGACCGGCGGCGCCGAAAAGGCGGACGCCGTGGCCCAGGCACTGGCCGGAGCCCCCGAAGCCGAGATCCCGGTGTCAGGCGCCCGCGGCCAGCGGCGCACCCTCTGGCTGCTGGACCGCGCAGCGGCCGGAAAGCTCACCAAGGCCTACCAGCCGCCTGCTTGAGTTGCCCCTGAAGGCCACCTTCACAGCGTCTAACGCCGTGAAGGTGGCCTTCAGCGCGTTTGTGATGACCTCCCACGAACCTAAAGGAGGACGTTGTCATGGGCTTGGGGACCGCGTGTGACGATCGGACAGGGATCGGACAAGAAGCGCGCTCCGATGTAGTGAACCTGCAGGAAACTAACCGCCGCTGTACACCTCCTCGTTAGCATCCGCACATTTGTTCGTTGTTGCGCGTCCCGTTCGGGCCTCAAGCACATCTCACCACTAAGTCCACAAGACGAGTGAGGTCCGAGCCATGAGCACAGAGGGACTCTCCATTCCACGAATCTCGGTGGGCAACCCCGGCGCGGGGGTTGCCGATCGGACGAGGAAGACCATCTCGACCAGCATTTTCGGTACCTGGCGGCGACCGGCGGTACTGAGCTACGTCGTCGACGCCGTCGCGATCATGCTGGCTGTTCTCGACGTCTGGCTGGTCTTCCCCGAGAAGGCCCAGCCCTACTCGATCTACCTTTGCGGCTTCGCCTGCCTGGCGCTCACCGCGCGCCGCAAGCTGCCGTTCCTCACCGTGATCGCCACCGTGCCGGGCTTCCTGGCAGGCTGGTCACAGCTGGCCGCGATGATCGCGCTGGGCATGTTGGCCACTCGCAAACAGATGCACTGGCAGACCTGGGTCGGCGCGGCGCTGGTCTTCACCTGCCGTCTCGTGCAGTGGCCGCTGGCCGACTTCGTCCAGCTGACCTGGCGTGAGCACCTGCTCAACGCGATCTACGGGGTCATCGTCGCCGGTATGCCCATCGCCATCGGACTGCTCATCGGGGCGCGCAGCGAGATCTCGCAGAAGCTGTCCGAGCTGGCCACCAGCCGGGACCGCGAACGCCGCTTCCACGCCGACGTCGTCCGCGCCGAGGAGCGCGCCCGGCTCGCCAGGGAGATGCACGACGTCGTCTCCCACCAGATCACCCTCATCGCCATGCAGGCGGGGGCACTCCAGGCGCAATCCGCCGAGGCCCAGACCCTGGCGACCGCCCAGGTCATCCGCCAGCTCAGCACCAGAACCCTGGAAGAGCTGCGCTCGCTGGTGAGCGTGCTGCGCTCCGGCGCCGAGGACGACGGCCCACGGCCGGGTATCAACGAGCTGGACCGGCTGATCCGCAACTCGGACATGCCCGTGCACCTCACCGTGGAGCGCCTGCCCGAGGCACTGCCGAGCCAGGTGTCCGCCGCGGCCTACCGGACCGTGCAGGAGTGCCTGACCAACGTGCACAAGCACGCACCCGGCGCGACGGCGACCATCCGGATCCAGGGAGATCACGGCGCGCTGAAGGTCGAGGTCAGGAACGAACGCGCGTCACGCGCGGGCACCATGCTCCCCTCGGGAGGACACGGGCTCACCGGGCTCGCCGAGCGCGCCCGGCTGCTCGGCGGGAGCTTCGAAACCGCGGACACCGCGGACGGCGGCTTCCGCGTGCGTGCCCGCTACCCGCTGGACCGCTGAACCCCGGACACCCCGCAACTCGACGACGAGTTGCGGGGTGTCCGGACGCAGAAGGGCCGTGCGCCGCCTGATCGAAACTGGCGGTGCACGGCCCTTCTTACATCAGAAGCGGGAAGCTCAGATCTCCCGGCGCTGGCGGAGACGCTCCAGCGCTTCGGTGAGAATGGCCTCGCCGTCGGCGTCGCTGCGCCGCTCCTTCACGTAAGCCAAGTGGGTCTTGTACGGCTCGGTCCGTGGTGCGGCAGGAGGGTTCTTCTCGTCCTGCCCGCCCGGCAGCCCGCAGCGAGGACAATCCCACTCGTCCGGGATCTCGGCCTCCATCGAGAACGACGGCTGCGCCTCGTGCCTGTTGGCGCACCAGTAGGAGATCCGGCGCCTGGGCGCCGACTCACCGCGTTCCGATTCTCCAATAGGACCCGCACCTACCCGGGCGCCCCGAATCGCGTTACTGCCAACCATGAACCCTCACACCTAGGAATCGGCGGCGCGCCCCCCATAGGCACGCCGAATCACTGAAGTCCATCAGACCTTGAGCAGCAGCCCAAGCCCCACGATGCTGATCAGCCAGATCGCGCCCAGGAGCAGCGTGATGCGGTCGAGGTTCTTCTCGGCCACGCTGGAACCGGACAGGCTGGACTGCATGCCGCCACCGAACAGCGACGAGAGGCCGCCGCCCCGGCCGCGGTGCAGCAGCACGGCCACCACCAGCAGCACGCTGGAGGCGATCAACAGGATTTGCAGGAACAGCTTCATGTCATCCTCTGTGCTCTAGGAGAATGCGGACCGAATGCGCTTGTGAGCTGCCGCTCGATCACACACAGTACCCTGGACTCGCCCACTGCTGTGTGACGGACCGAATACCCAGGTTACCCGGTAGTGGCCCCGATCAGGGCAGCGGGCCACCGGCGGCGAGTGCGCAGAGTTTGGTGAACTCCTCGCCGTCCAGGCTGGCGCCACCGACGAGTGCACCGTCGATGTTTTCGCAGGCCACGAGCTCGCTCACGTTGTTGGCCTTCGCCGAGCCGCCGTAGAGCACCCGGACCACGGAAGCGACCTCGGCGCCGTACTTCTCGGCCAGCGTCGCGCGGATGGCCGCGCAGACCTCTTCGGCGTCCGCCGGGGTCGCCACGCGGCCGGTCCCGATGGCCCAGACGGGCTCGTAGGCGACGACCACGTCCTTCACCTGCTCGGCCTTCAGGCCCTTGAGGCCCTCGACGAGCTGGTTCGTGGTGTGCGCGATGTGCTCGCCCGCCTCGCGGACGTCGAGCTTCTCCCCCACGCACAGGATCGGCGAGATGCCGTGCTTGAGCGCGGCCTTGACCTTCTTGTTGACCAGCTCGTCGGTCTCGGCGTGGTACTCACGACGCTCCGAGTGCCCGACCGTGACCCAGCTGCAGCCCAGCTTCGCGAGCATGGCGCCCGAAACGTCGCCGGTGTAGGCGCCGGAGTCGTGCGCGGACAGATCCTGCGCACCGTAGGAGAGCAGGAGCTTGTCGCCGTCGGTCAAGGTCTGCACCGTGCGGATGTCGGTGAACGGCGGCAGCACCGCCACGTCCACCTTGGCGTAGTACTTCTCGGGCAGCGCGAAGGAGATCTTCTGCACCAGCGCGATGGCCTCGAGGTGGTTGTTGTTCATCTTCCAGTTGCCGGCGATGAACGTCTTGCGAGCCATGAATTCTCCGTCAGACGGCGTATCCGCCACGGGCTCGGCGAGCCCGCGGCGGATACGTGGTGAGAACTACCGGACCGGGTTAGTTGTCGAGTACCGCGACGCCGGGCAGTTCCTTGCCCTCGAGGTACTCCAGCGACGCTCCGCCGCCGGTGGAGATGTGCGAGAAACCGTCCTCGGGCAGGCCGAGCTGCCGCACCGCGGCCGCGGAGTCGCCACCGCCGACGACAGTGAACGCGTCACTGGCGACCAGCGCTTCGGCGACCGCGCGGGTGCCCTCGGCGAACGACTCGAACTCGAACACGCCCATCGGGCCGTTCCAGAACACCGTGGCCGCGTCGGCCAGCTTGCCCGCGAACAGCTCACGCGTCTTCGGGCCGATGTCGAGACCCTGCCGGTCGGCCGGGATCGCGGTCGCGTCCACGACCTCGAACTCGGCGTCCACGGCGAAGTGGGTCGCGGCCAGCACGTCGACGGGCAGCACGAGCTCGACGCCGCGCTTCTCCGCCTCCGCGAGGAAGCCGCTGACCTGGTCCAGCTGGTCGGCCTGGAGCAGCGACTGGCCGACCTCGTAGCCCTGGGCCTTGAGGAAGGTGTACGCCATGCCGCCGCCGATGAGCAGCCTGTCGACCTTGGTCAGCAGGTTGGCGATCACGCCGAGCTTGTCCGAGACCTTCGCGCCGCCGAGGACGACGACGTAGGGCCGGGCGAGCTCGTCGGTGAGCTTCTTGAGCACCTCGAGCTCGGCCAGCACCAGGCCACCGGCGTACGCCGGGAGCGCACGCGCGACCTCGTAGACCGAGGCCTGCTTGCGGTGCACCACGCCGAAGCCGTCGGAGACGAACGCCCCGCCCGGCACCAGCGCGGCGAGCTCGGCGGCCAGCTCGGCCCGCTCGCTCTCGGTCTTGCTGGTCTCGCGGGCGTCGAAACGCACGTTCTCCAGCAGCGCGACCTGACCTTCGGCCAGCTCGCCGACGACCTTCTTGGCCGACTCGCCGACCAGGTCACCCGCCAGCGGGACGTCCACGCCGAGCAGCTCGGACAGCCGCTGGGCGACCGGGCTGAGCGAGTACTTCGCGTCCGGCTCGCCCTTGGGACGGCCCAGGTGCGCCGTGACGACGACCTTGGCACCCGCCTCGGCCAGCCGCTTCAGCGTCGGCAGGGCCGCGCGGACGCGGCCGTCGTCGGTGATGGTCTCCCCGTCGAGCGGGACGTTCAGGTCGGAACGCACGAGCACGTACCGGCCTGCAACGTCCTCGCCCAGCAGGTCTTCGAGTGTCTTGACGGTCATGCTCAGAGCTTCGAGCCGACGAGCTTGATCAGGTCCGCGAGGCGGTTGGAGTAGCCCCACTCGTTGTCGTACCAGCCGACGACCTTGACCGTGTTGCCCATGACCTTGGTCAGCGGCGCGTCGTAGATGCACGACGCCGGGTCGGTGACGATGTCCGAGGACACGATCGGGTCGGTGTTGTAGCGCAGGTAGCCCTTGAGCGCGCCTTCCGAGGCGGCCTTGTAGGCGGCGTTGATCTCCTCGAGCGTCGCGGCCTTCTTCAGCGTGACCGTGAGGTCGGTGGCCGAACCGGTCGGGACCGGGACGCGGATCGCGTAGCCGTCGAGCTTGCCCAGCAGGTCCGGGAGCACGAGGCCGATGGCCTTCGCGGCGCCGGTCGAGGCGGGCACCAGGTTCAGCGCGGCGGCGCGGGCGCGGCGCAGGTCCTTGTGCGGCGCGTCCTGCAGGTTCTGGTCCTGGGTGTACGCGTGGATCGTGGTCATCAGGCCGTGCTCGATGCCGAAGGCGTCGTTCAGGACCTTGGCCAGCGGGCCGAGGCAGTTCGTGGTGCACGAGGCGTTCGAGATGATGTTCTGCGAACCGTCGTACTGGTCGTCGTTGACGCCGAGCACCACGGTCAGGTCCTCACCCGAGGCGGGCGCGGAGATGATGACCTTCTTGGCGCCACCGGCGAGGTGGGCCTTCGCGGCCTCCGCCTTGGTGAAGAAGCCGGTCGACTCGACGACCACGTCGACGCCAAGGTCGCCCCAGGGCAGGTTCGCCGGGTCGCGCTCGGCGAGGGCCTTGATGGTCTTGCCGTCGACGACGATGCCCTCGTCGCTGACGCTGACCTCGCCGGGGAAACGGCCGAGGATGGAGTCGTACTTCAGGAGGTGGGCCATCGTGGCGACGTCGCCGAGGTCGTTGAAGGCAACGATCTCGATGTCGTGACCGCTGGCCTTAACGGCGCGGAAGAAGTTGCGGCCGATCCGGCCGAAGCCGTTGACACCTACGCGAACCGTCACTGCTGTCACTCCTTGGAGACTCGACCGGGAAATCCCGGGAAGACTTCTGGACTCAGGCTCACACTAGCGTGCTGGCCTGCACCTACTTGACTGCCCCAAGAGACTTGCACCCCTGCGCCCACCTGGTCAAGAATCGATCAAGATGAAAGCTCCCGCTCGAGTGGCGTCCGGAATCGTGGCGTCACACACACTTCGCCGAACCACTCCGTGAGGTTGACACTTTCGTCCGTTATGGCCGCTTCCGCGGCCGCTCCGACGTCCTCCAGCAGCCGGACGGCGACCTCACCCGAGGGGCGCTGCGCCCAGCCGCCGACGATGCGCCCGTCACTCCAGACCGTCGGCCCGATGTTGCCGCTGCGGTCGAACAGCGCGTCCCGGTGCTCGCCGAGGAACCACCCGCGTTCGCTCCAGCCCATCGGCGTCGGGTCGAGGCCCGGCAGCAGCGCGACCCACGGCTCCGGCCGCCCGGCCGGCTCGACATCCTCGGGCAGCACGACCCCGGGCACGCCGTCGAGATCGACCTCGACCGGGCCGAGCGCCGCCAGCGCCTTCTTCACCTGTCCCGCCGTCCAGCCGGTCCACCAGCGCAGGTCGGCCACCGGGGCGGGGCCGTAGGCCGAGAGCCATCGGCGCGCGAGCTCGACGCGGGCGGCGCCGGGCTCCCAGGCCTTCAGGCCGCCGGGCAGCCAGCCCTCGAGCGGGGCCCAGTGGTACTGGCTGCTGATCCACGAGCCCCTCGGCCTGCCGCGCACGATGCGGCCGTCCACGGCCAGCTGGAGCAGGACCCGGCTGGTGATGTTCCCGATCGACTCGTACGGCTTGCCCTTGGACATGAGCAGCTGCTGACGCAGCCTCGGCTCGTCCTCGGACAGCTGCTGCGCCGTCGCCGAGCCGCGGGCCTTCAGCGCCCGCGCCGTGGACTCCTCGACCTCCGCGAGCCAGCCGCCCGGATCGGGCAAGTCCTCGGGATGACCCTGTGTCCCGAGATGCTGCTCCAAGCGACGACGCTCCCGCACCGCGACATCGGCCGAGCAACCGGCCTGGACGATCGCCGCGACCTCACGACTCGCGACGAACATGGTGCGGCGCATGCCGAGGAGGCGGAGCACCGCGCGTTCGTCGTACAGCGCCGCTTCGAGCTCCCCCACCGGGGAGTGCCCACGCCGGGCCCGCGCCGAGAGGTACACCGTCGCCGGGTCTGTCGCGTGCAGGGCGACCACCCCGTCGGCCGCCTCCACCACGGAGCCCGCGGGAGACGCGAGACAGTGGCGGCGGGCCAGCCTGGCCCGGCGCTGCTCGACACTGATCTTGAGGGTCACCGGATCTTCCTACCAGCAGGCACCGACAAAAACCGGTGGGCTTCGCGCGCCGGCGGTTCTACGCTCGGCGCATGGTTTCCGGTGGTCACTTCGCGGCCTTCGCCGCGCTCACGTTCCTGATGGTCATCGTGCCCGGCCCGAGCGTGCTGTTCACGATCAGCCGCGCGCTCACCATCGGCAGGCGCGACGCGCTGCTCACCGTCGTCGGCAACGCGATCGGCGTGTACACCCAGGTGGTGGCCGTGGCGTTCGGGCTCGGCGCGATCGTCAGCGAGTCCGCCGCGGTGTTCACCGCGATCAAGCTGGCCGGCGCGCTCTACCTGGTCTACCTCGGGGCACAGGCGATCCGGAAACGCCACCGCCTGACCGCCGCGTTCACCTCGGAGGTCCGCACGACCCCGGGCCGCGCGCCCGCCGTGGTGCGCGACGGGTTCGTGGTCGGCTTCGCGAACCCGAAGTCCATCGTGTTCCTCGCCGCGATCCTGCCGCAGTTCGTGAACTCCTCGGCCGGTTCGGTCCCGGCGCAGATGCTGCTGCTCGGCCTCTGCCTGCCGGTCATCGCACTGGCCTGCGACAGCGCTTGGGCGGTCGTCGCGGGCCAGGCGCGGGACTGGTTCGCCCGGTCACCGCGGCGGCTGGAGCTGGTCGGCGGGACGGGCGGGCTGATGATGATCGGCCTCGGCACCACACTGGCCTTCACCGGCCGCAAGGACTAGTACGCCTCACGCCGCAACAACTCCGACTGTCCCTGAAGGCCACTCTTGATGGCGCCCCCACGCAACGGCGTCTAACGCCGTCATGGTGGCCTTCAGGGACCCCGATACCAGGCCGCCACCAACCGGCGGGGTCGCCGGGTCCGGATCCCGTGGCTCAGGCGGTGGAAACGGCGGGGTCCGGCTCCTCGGCGGGACGGGAGAACAGGCGGGTCGCCGAGAGGCGGGCGACGCCGTCGGGGTCGCCGAGCTCGTCCACGGAGTTGCGGATGGTCGCGTCCACGGACAGGTACTTCCGGCCGGCTCGCAGATCCGCGTCGTTGCGCAGGCGGACGATGAGCGGGAACTCGCTGAGCGCGCCCGCGTCGAACAGGCCGGTGGTGTAGATCAGCTGGACGCCCAGTGCCTCGGCGACCGCGCGCTGCAGTTCCAGCAGGTAGCCCGCCGACGCGCGGCCGATCGGGTTGTCGAGGAACAGGACGCCGGAATGCCGGTTGCGGACCTTTCCGCGGTTGTTGGCGCGCAACGCCGCCAGGGTGCAGTACAGGATGATCGCCGCGGTCAGCTGCTGGCCGCCGGAAAAGACGTCCCTGATCTCCGAGACGCGCTGGCGTTCGGTGCGCAGGACCGAGTCCGGCTTGAGCATGTCCACGCGGAAACCCTTGGGGGCCGCGGCTTGCACGCCACGCAACACCAGGGACAGGCCGTCGCGCTTGATGTCGCGGCCGTCCGCGGTCTTGCCGATCGCCGCCTCGTCGACGACCTCGCCGAGGCGCTCGGCAAGAACGTTGTCCTCCAGCTCGGTGAACCGGATACGAAGGAACTCCTGGCCCGACCAGTCACCGAGGCCGTCCGGCAGCCGGGACACGCGCTGGGCCGAGCGGAGGGTGCGCAGGGCGCCGTCGACCATGCCCTGCAGGCGGGTGATGATGCCGCCGCGGTGGCGGTCGATCTGGGCGAGGTCGTCGGTGAGCGAACGCAGGCGCGGGCGCAGGGCCTCGGCCCATTCCGCGGCGTGCGCGGGCAGCTGGTCGCGGCGCACCGAGATGACCTGCTGGCGCACGGGGGTGCTCAGCTTCTCGAACCGCTTCTCGGTCGCGTACTGGGCCAGCTGGTCGGCCGCCGCCCGCACCCGGCGGTCGCCCGCGTCGGCCGCGTCCTGCGCTTCGGTGAACACCGCGTTGAGCCGGGAATGCTGGGTGCGGGCGGCTTCGACGTCGCCGTCGAAGACCTGGTCCGGTTCGGCCTCGGGGGCCAGGTGGGCCATCGACTCGGCCAGTACCCCGAAACCGGACGCCGACATCCGCGCGGAGTCCAAAGTGGACTCAGCGGCGGCGCGGCGTTCCCGCAGTTCCTCCCACTTCCGCGCGGCGCCGGAGGCCTCCAGGCTCGCCGCGTCGATGAGTTCCAGGCCGTGCTCGATGTCGCGCGGCCGCTCGGCCGGGGCGACCGAACTCGGCTGTTGCGGGAGCACGTCCAGCTCCGCCTTGCGCGTCGCGACCAGGCCGATGACCTCGGCGCGCTCGTCCTCGAGCACCGCCACCGCCCGGTTGGCGCGCGACTGGGCCGCCGCCCGCGCCGAAGCGTCCGAACCGTCGGGGGTCTCCAACAGCTCGGCGGCCCGCGCCCGCACGGCGTCGTCGAGGCCTTCCACGGCGGACCGCGCGGCGGCTTCGGCGGTCTCGGCCTGTTCGAGCTCGGCCCGCAAGTCGCTGCCGACCTCGACCTTCGCGTACGCCTCCGAGGCGGAGGCGAAGGTCCGGCGCAGCGCGTCGACCGGCTCGGCGGGCGCGTCGGCGTCCTGCGAGAGGTCGCCCGCGCCCGGGACCTCGGCCAACTCCGCCTTCGCGGTCGTGGCCGTGCGGCGGTGCCCGTCGGCGGTGCGCTGTTCCTCCCCCGCCTGCTCGCGCAGGCGCGAGGCCTTCGCCGCGGCTTCGGTGGCGGTGGCGTCGGCGCGCTCGGCGATCTCGGCCGCACGCTCGACGTCCTCGGTCCACTCGGTGATCCGTGACGACCGGGCGGCGAGGGCCTCCAGCTTGCGCGCTTTCTCGCCGATCTCGGCAGAAGTGTTGCGCAGCAAGGGAATCCGTTCGCGCAGAGTCACGGTCTTCTCGCCGAGCCTGGCGGACTCGGCGTTCGCCTGATCCAGCGCGGTCCGCGCCGCCTCGGCCGCGGTACGCGCCGTCTGCGCCTGCTCGGCGAGCGTGGCGATGCTGCCGGGCGGGTAGTCCTCGCGCCAAGTGGTCAGTTTCCAGGACAGGGAACCGTCTTCGGACAGCGAGTTCGACAGCCGTTCCAGGCGGCTCTGCCGTTCGTCCTGCCGCTTCGCGACGGCCTCGCGCTCGGCGTCCGCGGACTCCTCGTCGTACATCGCCGGGTTCGGCGGCACGAGGAACTCGATCCCGGCGACCTCGGTCAGCGAGCCGTCGTTGATCGAGGCCGTGGTGCCTACCGGGATGATCGCGCTCGGCAGCAATCGGCGCTGCGCCAGGATTTCCCGGGCGCGCCCCGCGTGCGCCGGGTCGTTGAGCAGCACCCCGGACACCAGCTGCGGCGCCCGCCGGAGCACCTCGTCGCGCCGAGGCGAGTCCATTTTGGACAGATAGCGCCAGCCGGACCAGGCGGTGACCCCGGCCTCCTCCAGCGCGTCGAGCGCGGCCTGGACGTCCTCGGGCGGCGGCAGCAAGCCGCCGGAACCGAGCGCGGCGAGCGCGCGCTCGTCGGCGGATTCCTCCATGCGCAGGGAAGTCTGCTCGCGTTCGACCACGGCCCGCGCCTCGCGCAGCCGCTCCAGCAACACCGGGACGTCGTTCTCCAGCGAGATGTCCTCGGCGCCCAGCAGCTCCGTCAGCCGCGGCTCGACGGCGAGCGCGTCGGTGCGGCGATGAGCCCTGTCGAGCTCGTCGGCGGCGCGGTCGAGCCGGTCCGCGGTCGAGCCTGCCAGTTGGTGCGCCTCGTTGACGGTCGTCTGCGCCGCGCGGAGGTCTTCGGTCACCCGTTCGAGCTCCTGCTCGCGGCGGACGAGCTCGTCAGCGGCGGCTTCGGCGGCGGTCCGCGCCGACCTGGCCGCTTCGGCGACGTCAGCTCCGGCCGAGAGCGTCTTCGCGCGGACGGCCTCGGTGATCTCCTCGCGGACCTCGGTGATCCGGCCGGTCAGCCCCCGGGCCTCGGCCCGGCGGCCTGCGGACAGGTTGGCCGCCTCGTCACGCCCGGACTGCGCCTTCTCCGCCTCCGCGCGCAAGGCGGCGACGTGCGCTTCGGCCTTGGCCGCCTGCTGCTGCGCGTCCCCGGCGAGCGCCATCAGGCCACGGGCCAGTGCGTTGGCGGCCGCGTTGCGGGCCTCCAGCGCGGGCTGGGCCTTCTGCTCCCGGCTGCCGACCAGCTCACGGAAGTCCCGCGCCTTGCGGGCCGCGTTGAGCTGGTTCAGCACCGTCGCGCACTCGCGCCAAGCTTCGGCGGACGTCTTCGCCTCGGTCAGGCCGGCGTCGACACGCTTCTTGGCTTCCTTGGCCTCTTCCAGCCGCAGCGCACCGACCAGGCGACGCAGCTCGGTCACCGCGGCGGCGAGCCTGCGGTGGTCCCCCTCGGCCAGCTTCTCGGCCGACTTGACCTCGTCGACGTGCTGTTCCAGCCCGCTCAGCCGGTCGTTCTCCAGCCTGTCCCTGGCGGCGACCCGCCCGGCCAGCTCGCGCATGTCGGCCTTCGCGGCGGCGGCCAGCTTGCGGGAAGCGGCGGCGACGCCCTCCTCGCCTGCCAGCGGGCCCAGCAGTTCGAGGGCGCCCGCGACGAAGTCCCGCTCGGAGATCAGGTCCCCGCGCTGGGCCAGGTTGTGCGCGTAGGTCGAGACGACCTCGGCCAGGTCCTTCGGCTCGTCCTCGGAGATCACGGCCTTGAGCAGGAACTCGACGAACGCCTCGTCGGTGCCGAAGGCGAACGCGTCGGCGGCCTCACCCTCACCGGCGTTCATCGCGCGCTGGTAGCGGAACAGCTCGGTGTCCAGGCCGAGGCCGTCGAGCCTGGACGTCCACTCGTGGTGGCGGCGCGTCGAGAACAGCTCCAGCTCGGGCTCGGCGGCGTGGACGTCCTTGAGCTGGTCGTGGAAGCCGGACATGGTGAGCAGGCGGCCGTCGGCGGTCAGCGGCAGGGTGTCGAGCCCCAGCGTCGGCGTCGGGCGGAAGCAGTACCAGGAGTCGATCAGGTTCTCGGAGTCCGAGGAGACCACGTGCCCGCGCCACTCGGAGACCTTGCCGGTGAGCACGCGGTGCCCGGTCTCGACGTGCAGCCACTCCAGCACGACGTGCGAGACGTCCTTGGCCGCGACGAACTTCTCCAGCACCTTGGTGTTCGTGGTGCCGACGACCTGGCGGCGGCCGGGCAGCATCACCGAGAAGATCAGCTTGATCAGCACGGACTTGCCGCCGCCGTTCTCCAGGAACAGCACGCTCGCCGGGGACGGCCGCCGCGGCACGCTCTGGCCCGCCAGGTGGATCCCGGCGCTGAACAGGGCGTCCTGGCTGGGCGCGGTGACCGCCTTGCCCACTTCGCTGAGGTCCAGCACGACGTCCTGGTACCGCGCGCCCGACGGGCCCACGGAGTGCAGGCGTACCCGCGAAAGCTCGTACATCCGATCCCCTCGTTAGAGCATGTCCGACGCGGCCGCGCGCAGCGTCCCGGCGCCGGTGGCGACCGAGACGACGTCGAGTGCCAGCAGGTCGTCGAAGGCCGCGTCGGCGGCCAGTTCGCGCACCTGGATCTGATAGCGCGGTGTCGTCCGGTATGTGCCGCCCTGTTCCCCGCTGACCTGCACCAGGAAGCCCTGTTCGGTGAGGAAGCGCAGTGCTCGCGCGACCATGCCCCTGGTGGTGTCCGAGGCGAGCCTGCCGTCCTTGGTGGCCGCCGCGGCCGGGCGGCGCGCGTAGGCACGCCAGGCCTGTTCGAGCTCGGGGGCGTCGGCCAGCGGGTCGGCGTTGCCCTCCGCCTCGGCCGCGCGCTCGTCGAGGATGCGGCAGGCCTCGCGGACCATCGCGTCGACCTGCTCGACGCTGACCCGGCCGATGTAGGTGTCGTTCGCCAGGTCGTCGGGGCGCGGGTACGCCAGCGCCGCGGCGGCCAGGTGGATGAGCCCGTGCAGGACCTTCTCGGTCTCCCGGCGCTCGCGGATCTTGCTCTGCCGGGCGTAGCTGTCCATCTTGATCTCGAAGATGGACTCGTCCGTCGCCGCCAGCACCGCGCCCGCCTGCATGTTGACCTCGAGGACCATCAGCCCGAGGCCGCTCGCGACCGCGTGCGTGAGCTGCTTGAACGCGCTGTCCTCGCCGTAGCGCCGCACGAGATCGCCGTAGACGACGTCACGGGCGGGCAGCTGCTTCGGGCGCATCCCGAACGACACGAGCCGGGCGGCGGCCTCCGCGTCCCCCGAGCTGAACGACACGCTCACGCGACCTCCTCGGTTGCTTCGTCTGTTCCGTCGCCAGCGGCCCGCTGGACCCCGGCCGAGTACAGCAGCAGGTCCGCGCCGCCGAACTCCGGGTCCTCCAGCAGCGTGCCGTCGTCGACGGCCAGCAGCACCCGGTGGCCGCCCTGGCGCAGCGTGGCACCGACTTCGGGACTGTAGGCGTAGAGCGCACGCAGCGCGACCAGGCCCGGGAGCCCGCGGTCGATCCGGCGGGCCTCCTCCAGCAGGCCGGACAGCCGGCGCGGGACCTCCGGCAGGTCGAGCAGCGCGTCGGCCTGGCGCCACTGCTCGTCACCGAAGCGGTCGGTCTCCTCGGCGGGCATCAACTCGGGCTCGGGGATCTCCCCGACGAGCTGGTCACGCTCGGGCGCGGGGCGCAGCAGCAGCGACACCAGCGAGGACAGCGAAGGCACGATCGGCGGGGTGATCCCCGCGACGGCGTGGAAGAACGACTCGGCGGGTGCGACGGCGTCGGCCAGCGGCAGGCCCAGCGTCGGGACCAGGAGCTGGCCGAACAGGTCGAGCGTGGCGCGCTGCGGCGGGCCGGAGAACTGCTGGCGGTCCTGCTCGGCCCGGAACACCGCCCCGGCGTCCTGCAGCCGCGACTGGAGCCGGGTGTGGCGGCGGATGCAGTCGCCGACGATGTCGACCAGCTCGGCGGCGCGGCGCTTGCGGTCCGGGTCCTCCGCCTCGTCGCGGGCGGCGGTGATGTTCTTGAGGATCGCGTTCTCCGCCCGGAAGCGGGACTCGATGTGGGTGAGCGCGGAGTCCAGCAGCTCGGGGACCTCGCGCTCCCAGTCGACGGCCCGGACGTCCCGGCGGGTGGCGTCCAGCTTCGCGCGCAGCGTCTCGCCGTACTGGACCGTGCGGTAGCGGGCCTGCTCGGCGGCCAGTTTCGCGTCGGCCAGACGACCCCGCGCGATCAGGTTCTCCAGCTTGACCTCGGCCGCGATCTGGGCCGACTCGACGTCGGTGTCGAGGGCGCCGACCAGCACGTTGATCGCCTCGTCGGTGGAGCGCAGGTAGACCTCGCCGTCCGGCGCGGCCAGCTCGACCAGCAGCTTGAAGTCGAACTGACGCCGCTGGTAGCCGCCACCGGGCCCGATGGAGCCGTAGACCCGCCGGAAGCCGCGGTCGGTGGTGCCGACGTTGATCAGGTTGTCCAGCACCCAGCGGGCGACCTTGACGTGCTCGTCGGCCGCGCGGCCCGGCGCCTGCATCGCGATGAAGGGCAGGAGGCGCACGATCACCTGTTCGTGGTCGGCCCCGGTGTCGAAGTCCATCGACACGGTGACCTGGTCGATCGTGTGCAGCGCGATCTCGGCCATCTGGTAGATCGTCGCGTCGGCCCAGTCCAGCTTGGCCTTGCGCGCGTCCAGGTCGTGCAGGGGCGCGGTGCACGCGAGCGCCTTCAGCCGCCGGGTCAGCCCCTCGTCGGCCAGGCCCGCGCCCATCATCTCGTCGTCACGCACAGCAGGAAAGGCTAGTCGCACACACCGGGCGCCCGCTCGGGTGACCGGCTAGCGTCTGCTCCATGCACGAGATGAGCAGGGGCGAATGGTGGGAGTTCGCGAGCGCGGGTACCCGCACGGGCAAGCTGGGGGTCACCCGTAAGGACGGCACCCCGCACGTCACCCCGATCTGGTTCCTGCTGAACGAGGCCGACGGCCACGACGAGCTGATCTTCACCACGGTCACCGCGGGCCTCAAGGGCAAGGCGCTGCTGCGCGACCCCCGGCTCTGTCTCTGCGTGGACGACCAGCTGCCGCCGTACTCGTTCGTCCAGTTCACCGCCGAGGCGAGCCTGCACCACGACCTCGACGAGATGCGCGACTGGGCGACCCGGCTCGGTGGCAGGTACATGGGCGCCGAGCAGGCCGAGGACTACGGCAAGCGCAACGCCGACCCCGGCGAGTCGCTCGTGCGCGCGAAGATCACCCGAGTGGTCGCGCGAGCCGGGATCGCCGACTGACAGTGTCCTTTTTCTGACATTATCGCCGGTTTACATAGCCTCTGAAGGCCACCTTGAGGGACCTAGAGTCCCTCAAGGTGGCCTTCAGAGGCTTCACACGGGGACGCGCAGGCCGAAGGGGAGCTCTCGGCGAATGGGGCCCGTGTAACCCGTTCACGCGGGCTCTTTTTCACTGCGGGTAAGCGCTTCCTGCCAGTATTGACACCGGCCGGGCAAGGGTGTCTGATCTGTCACGTAGTTAGTAAAGTTTCCTATTTAATCGACTTCCGCCGTGCTCCCTCCCGTCCCCGCACCCACGTTGGAGGCCTCAGTGGCACCGCATGTTCCCCGGCGCACGGCAGCATCGTGCGTCGCAGCGGCGATCACGTTCGCCCTGTTACCCGCAGCCCCGGCCGCCGCCGCCGCCGTGGCGACCGACTACGAAGCCGAAAGCGCCACCATCTCCCAAGGCGTCGTCGAGTCGAACCACGCCGGCTACTCGGGCACCGGCTTCGTCAACTACGACAACGTCGTCGGCAGCTTCGTCGAGTACTCGGTGAACGCCGCGCAGGCGGGCACCCACACCCTGACCTTCCGCTACGCCAACGGCACGCCGGACAACCGGCCGGTCCGGCTCACCGTCGACGGCGGCGACAGCGGCGACAAGGGGATCGTCAACTTCCCCGGCACCACCGACTGGACGAACTGGCAGACCGCGACCGCCACGGTGCAGCTCACCGCGGGGGTCAACAAGGTCCGCACGACCTCGACCACCACCAGCGGCGGCCCGAACGCCGACAAGCTCACCGACACCTTCAGCGGTCCCACCGACACCGAACCGCCGACGCCGCCGAAGAACCTCAAGGTGAGCAACGTCCTGCCGACCGCGGCCACCTTCAGCTGGGAAGCCGCGACCGACAACGTCGGCATCACGCGCTACGAGATCAACCGCGGCGGCAACATCCTCAAGACCGTCGACGCGAACACGACCACGGCCACGGTGGACAACCTGACGCCGAACACCTCCTACGACATCTCGGTGCTGGCCTACGACGCCGCGGGCAACCCGTCACAGCCGAGCAACGTCGTCGGGGTCACGACCCCGCCGAGCGACGACACCACCCCGCCGAGTGTGCCGGGCAACCCGCGCTCGACCGGCGTCACCGCCAACAGCGTCAGCCTGGCCTGGAACGGTTCGACCGACAACGGCGGCACCGTCGCCGGGTACGACGTCTTCCAGGGCGCCACGAAGGTCTCGACCACGACCTCGGGGCGGTCGATCCACCAGCTGATCAGTGAGTCGACGACGCCGGTCCAGACGTGGGCGAGCGCTTCGATGTCACGCTGCTCAGTCAGGTCGCGCGCACGCAGCAGCTGGGCGGCTCCGAGCAGCGCGAACGCGTCCAGCCTCGTGCGGTAGCCGTGCGCGGCCGCGGCGATGCCGCCGACGGTCGGGACGGTGGTGTCGCGCAGGAGCTTCCACGCGTGAGCGGCACCGCCGCGATGACCCGCATCGCGTCGGCCCGGTCGAAGGAGGTCCGGGCAGGATCGACCTCGTCCCAGGACAAGGTCTCCGGCCGGTAGTCGTAGCTGGACATGACGCCGATCCTCACGGCGCCGGGGACAAAGCACAACGCGGTTTCTACGCGGTGTCGCGTAAGGCGAGCTGGTTCTCGGGCCGGATCTCCGGTGCCAGGCTCACCAGCGGCGGCCGCTGCGCGCACGTCAGGTCGGTGAGCACCAGCTCGCGCTCGACGCCGTCGCCCGACCCGCCGCGCTGGAACTGGGCCAGCAGGGTCGCCGGTGGGTGGGCCGAGACCAGGCGGCCGTAGCGTTCCAGGCGGTCGACGAGGGTGAGCATGATCTGGCCCGCCATCCGGCCGAGCGCCTGGGTGCTCTGATGGCGGTGGACGCGATGGCCGAGGTCGACCTGCGCCAGCGCGTCGAGCCCGCGCAGCTCCAGCAGGTCGATCAGGTGGCCGACCTCCACCCCGTAGTTCGCCACGAACGGGATGCTTTCGAGCACCTCACGCCGTCCGGCGTACTCACCGGCGAGCGGCTGCACGAAACCCGCGAGCTCCGGCCAGTACATGTTGAGCAGCGGGCGGGCCACCAGCTCGGTGACGCGGCCGCCGCCGTCCGCCTCCGTGCCGTGTTTGCCGACCAGCGGGCGGTGGTAGAAACCCTTGACGTAGGCCACCGACGGGTCGGTCAGCAGCGGGCCGAGCAGCCCGGTGACGTAGTCGCAGGTGAAGTCGTAGAGGTCGCCGTCGACGAACACCACGATGTCGCCGGTGGTCGCCGCGACACCCTTCCAGAGCGCCTCACCTTTGCCAGCCAAGCCGTCCAGCCCAGGAAACACGTCGTCCTGGGCGACGACGTCCGCCCCGGCCGAGGCGGCAACCTCGGCGGTGCGGTCGGTGGAGTGGCTGTCGACCACGAGGATCTCGTCGACCAGCGGCAGCGCCTCGGCCAGCTGGGTGCGGATGGCGGTGACGATCGCGCCGACAGTGGCTTCTTCGTTGCGGGCGGGAATGACGACCGAAACCCGCATACCCCGTTTCGCCGCGACGAGTTCCGCGGCACTCCAGTCCCCGGCCCGGCTGCTGCGCCGCGCGAGCCAGGAACCGACCTCGGCCGAAACCTGCAACTGCGCGCGTTCCCCGTTCGTCCTGCTCGTGCGCATGGGTTTCCCCTTCCCTCGGGAGGCTGTCGCCTGAGACCCACGGTCGACTGGGCAGGTTTCCGATCACCACCCCGGCGTGCTACCGCTGCGTTACGAGTTCGCCCCCCAAGCACCGACTTGTTAACGCCACGAACTCCACCGTAAGCGACCCGCACCTCTCAAGTGCACGGCCAGCCAGAGCCACAACCCCCCGCAAACCAGCCCAGCCGCCCCCGAGCGGCCCGAAACCCAGCCACAAGGTCTTCCCGAGCTTTGCGAGGGAAGACTTCACCGCCGCGCGCCCTCTTTCGGGCCGAAGGCCCCCGCTATTGCGACGGTACACCGGCCCCCCGGCCTGCCCAACACGAGTCGCCTACGAAGGTCGGGGCCGGTGTGGCGGCGCAATAGCGGAAGCGCGCTGGCCAATAAACACAGGCTCCTAGCCGTACCTCTGAACGTCCACACAACCCACGCACGCACCGCAACCAAGAACCGCGACAGGAAAACCCGCTGACAAGTAGCCCTCATGAAGCATCCACCCACCACGCTGACCTGAAGTCCCTGAAGGCCACCATGACGGCGTTTAACGCCGTCATGGTGGCCTTCAGGGACCGCAAGACAACCGGTCGGCGGGTTTGTCCTTTATGGAGTGTGAGCAACCCCGGCCACAGCTCAGTCCTCTTCGTCTTCTTCCAGCATCTCCGGGGTCACGGCGGACTCGGTGTCCGGGATGTTCTGTTCCTTGGCCTTCTTGTCGGCCATCGCGAGGAGACGCCTTATGCGCCCGGCAACAGCGTCCTTGGTCATCGGCGGCTCGGACAGCTGGCCCAGCTCTTCGAGTGAGGCCTGCCGGTTCGACAGCCGAAGCTTCCCGGCGGCGAGCAGGTGGTCCGGCGCCGAGTCGGCGAGGATCTCCAGCGCGCGCTCGACCCTGGCCGCCGCCGCGACGGCCGCCCGTGCCGAGCGTCGCAGGTTCGCGTCGTCGAAGTTGGCGAGCCGGTTCGCGGTCGCGCGCACCTCGCGGCGCATCCGGCGCTCTTCCCACTGCAGAACGCTCGCGTGCGCGCCGAGTCGCGTGAGCAGCGCGCCGATGGCGTCGCCGTCGCGCACCACGACCCTGTCGGCGCCCCGCACCTCACGGGACTTCGCCTGGATGCCCATCCGGCGGGCGGCGCCCACCAGCGCCAGCGCGGCCTCCGGCCCGGGACAGGTGACCTCCAGCGAGGACGAGCGGCCCGGCTCGGTGAGCGAGCCGTGCGCGAGGAACGCGCCACGCCACGCCGCCTCCGCGTCCGCCACTCCCCCGGACACGACTGCCGCGGGCAACCCGCGGACGGGACGGCCTCGCTGGTCGATCAGCCCGGTCTGGCGGGCGAGGCCCTCGCCGTCCTTGACCACGCGCACGACGTAGCGGGTGCCCTTGCGCAGCCCGCTCGACGAGATCACGTGCACGTCCGAGTGATGCCCGTACAGCTCGTGGATCTCCTTGCGCAGCCTGCGCGCCACCGATCCGGTGTCGAGCTCGGCCTCCACCACCACGCGCCCGGCGACGATGTGCAGCCCGCCCGCGAAGCGAAGCAGCGAAGCGACCTCCGCGCGCCGCGGGCCGATCTTGGTGATTTCGAGCCTGCTCAGCTCGTCCTTCACCGCGGCTGTCATCGCCATTACTGCCCCTCCATGCTTTCCTCTACGCCCCCGCGTACGACTGCCCCGCTCCCGCTGAGACCGAGAGCCTCCCTCATACAGCCGGCGAGCGCATCAGGATCATGCCGTCCCGCCACGTCCGGGTCGCCGACCTCCCCCAGATGAGCCCGCCCGCCGAGTCTTTCCGCCGCGCGCCGCAGTCTGGCAGGCGCCGGTACCGAGTCGCGATCCGCGATCACCGCGTCCACCCGCAGTTCGGGCGCGTGCTCGGCCAGTACCTCCAGGTGCTGCTCCGGCGAGAACCCACCTGTCTCACCCGGCTGGGGGACAAGGTTCAGGATGACCACCTTCGTGGCCTTGGTCCGGACCAGCGCGTCGTGCAGGTCCGGCACCAGCAGGTGCGGCAGCACGCTGGTGAACCACGACCCGGGGCCGAGGAACACCACGTCCGCGCCGAGCACCGCGTCGATCGCCTCCGCGCACCCCTTCGGCGGCCTCCCCGTGCTGCCCGCCGGGTGCAGGCTGATCCGGCGCACCTGCCCGACCGTGCTCGCCACCGCGACCTGCCCGCGGATACGCCGCACCGCTTCGGGGTTTTCGCTGTCGAGCCCGGTCACCTCGGCCACGATGTCCAGTGGTTCCGGCGACATCGGCAGCACACGACCGGACACGCCGATCAGCCGCCGCGCCTCGTCCAGCGCGGCGACCGGGTCGCCCATCACCTCGAACAGCCCGGCCAGCAGCAGGTTGCCCACGGCGTGACCGGCGAGCGCGCCGTCACCGCCGAAGCGGTGCTGGAACACCTCCGCCCACAGCGTGCCGCCGTCTTCCGCCGCCAAGGCCGCGAAGGCCTGCCGGAGGTCGCCGGGCGGCAACAGGCCGAGCTCCCGGCGGAGCCTGCCGGAGGAACCACCGTCGTCGGCGACGGTGACCACCGCGGTGACCCTGGTGGTCACCCTGCGCAAAGCCGTGAGGGTCGCGTGCAGGCCGTGGCCGCCGCCGAGCGCGACCGCGCGCACGTTACTCGCGGCCAAGATCCCGGTGCACCACCTTCACGGCCATCCCGTCCTCGTCGGACAGCCGGTGGGCCAGCTCCTCGGAGATGGCCACGCTGCGGTGCTTGCCGCCGGTGCAGCCGACGGCGAGCGTCAGGTACCGCTTGCCCTCGCGCTTGTACCCGGCGCCGATGAGGCGCAGGAGCTGGTGGTAGCGGTCGAGGAACTCGTCCGCGCCCTCCTGGGTGAGCACGTAGTTGCGGACGTCGCCGTCGAGGCCGGTGTGCTCGCGCAGCTCCGGGATCCAGAACGGGTTCGGCAGGAAACGGACGTCCATCACCAGGTCGGCGTCCATCGGCAGGCCGTACTTGTAGCCGAACGACAGCACGGTCACGCGCGTCTGGGTGCTCGCCTCGGAGCCGAAGGCGTCCTCGATCTTGGCGCGCAGATCGTGCACCGAGAGCGACGAGGTGTCGAGCACCAGGTCTGCCTCCTCGCGCAGCGGCGACAGCAGGGCCCGCTCCGCGGTGATGCCGTCGGCGAGCCGCCCGTCGGCCTGCATCGGGTGGCCGCGCCGGACAGCCTCGAACCGGCGCACCAGCACCGCGTCGGTGGCCTCGAGGAACAGCACGCGCGGCTTGTAGCCCCGCGCGTCGAGGTCCTTGATCACCGAGGCGAGGTCGTCGGTGAACGCCCGCGACCGGACGTCCATCACCACGGCGACCTTGGTGATCGCGCCGCGCGCCTGGGCGCCCAACTCGACCATGGTGGCGATGAGCTCGGGCGGCAGGTTGTCCACCACGAACCAGCCGAGGTCCTCCAGGCACTTGGCGGCGGTGCTGCGGCCGGCGCCGGACAGCCCGCTGACGACCGCGACCTCCATCCCGGAGCCGCGAGCTTCGTCCTCTGATGTCATTTCCGTACTCTCCCCGATCACGAACCGGATTCCCCTGCCGGGGCACCGGCGGGGCTTTCCCCGGCGGTGCCGTTCTCCATGGACAGCGCGGCGGCGACGGCCTCGGCGGTGCGCCTGCCGAAGCCGGGCAACGCCTCGATCTCCTCCACGCGGGCCTGCTTGAGCCGCTTCACCGAGCCGAAGTGCTTGAGCAACGCGGTACGGCGAGCTTGCCCGAGTCCGGCCACACCGTCCAATGCGGACACCTGCAGCCGCTTCGACCGCTTCTCGCGGTGGAAGCGGATGGCGAAGCGGTGTGCCTCGTCACGCAGGTGCTGCAACAGGTACAGGGCGTCGGAGGTGCGCGGCAGGATCACCGGATCGGGGTCGCTGGGCAGCCACACCTCTTCGAGCCGTTTCGCCAGCCCCACCACGGCGATGTCGGTGATGCCGAGCTCGGCGAGCACGTCCGCGGCGGCCGTCGCCTGCGGCCCGGCGCCGTCGACGACCAGGAGGTTCGGCGGGTAGGCGAACTTGCGCGGCTTGCCGGTTTCCGGGTCGATGCCCGGCTTCGACGGATCGAAGCCGTCAGCGGTTTCTGTGCTTTCCTTGAGGTAGCGGGAAAAACGACGCCGGACGACCTCCGCGATCGAGGCGACGTCACCCTCCTCCGCGGCCTCTCGCAGCGCGAAGCGGCGGTACTCGGACTTGCGCGGGATGCCGTCCTCGAACACCACCAGCGAGGCGACGACGTCACTGCCCGCGATGTGGCTGATGTCGATGCACTCGATGCGCAGCGGCGCGGTGTCGAGCGCGAGGTTCTCCTGCAGCTCGGCCAGCGCCGCCGACCGCGCGGTGAGGTCCCCGGCGCGGCGCAGCTTGTGCTGGGTGAAGGCCTCGGCCGCGTTGCGCTGCACGGTCTCGGCCAGCGCGCGCTTGTCCCCCCGCTGCGGGACGCGCAGGCTGACCCGCGAGCCGCGCAGGCCGGACAGCCACTCCGTGACGGCCTCGGCGTCGGCTGGCAGCTCGGGCACCAGCACCTCGCGCGGGACTGCCGACGCCTCGTCGGGCGCGGAGCCTTGGGCGGCCAGCTCGGCCTGCACGCCGTAGAACTGGGTGAGGAAGTGGTCCACCAGGTCCGGGACGGCCATCTCCTCGGCCTTGTCGATGACCCAGCCACGCTGCCCGCGGACCCGGCCGCCGCGGACGTGGAAGACCTGGACGGCGGCCTCCAGCTCGTCGTGCGCGAAAGCGACGACGTCGGCGTCCGTGCCGTCGCCGAGCACCACGGCCTGCTTCTCCATCGCCCGGCGCAGCGCTCCGAGGTCGTCGCGCAGGCGGGCGGCGCGCTCGAACTCGAGCTCGTCGGAGGCGGCGGCCATCTCGCGTTCCAGGCGGCGGACCATGCCGTCGGTGCGGCCCGCGAGGAAGTCGCAGAAGTCGCTGACAATATCGCGATGTTCCGCTGCCGAGACCTTGCCGACGCAGGGCGCCGAGCATTTGTCGATGTAGCCGAGCAGGCAGGGGCGGCCGATCTGGCCGTGGCGGCGGAAGACGCCGGTGGAGCAGGTGCGGGCCGGGAACACGCGCAACAGCAGGTCCAGGGTCTCGCGGATGGCCCAGGCGTGCGCGTACGGGCCGAAGTAGCGGACGCCCTTCTTGCGGGGGCCGCGGTAGACGTGCAGGCGGGGGAACTCCTCGTGCATCGTCACCGCGAGCACGGGGTAGCTCTTGTCGTCGCGGTAGCGGACGTTGAACCGCGGGTCGAACTCCTTGATCCAGTTGTACTCCAGCTGGAGGGCCTCGACCTCGGTGGAGACCACGGTCCACTCGACGCTCGCCGCGGTGGTCACCATCTGCGCGGTGCGCGGGTGCAGGCCCGAGGTGTCCGCGAAGTACGAGTTCAGACGGCTGCGGAGGCTCTTCGCCTTGCCGACATAGATGACCCGCCCCGTGGCGTCACGGAATTTGTACACGCCAGGGGCATCCGGGATGCTCCCCGGCGAGGGACGGTAGGTGGACGGGTCAGCCACACCACCAAGCCTATGGCTCGGGTCCGACAGTCTCGCGAGGCCCCGGTGTAGCGGGCGGCATCGTCACCCTTTCAGTAGGTACCTCACCCGTTCCGTGGGTGCCTATCACTACGTATACCGCCCTAAGTCTGCTCTCCGACCGCTCGCGACCTTCGTTGGTTCCCTGTCGAGTGGTTCGGTGGTTACTTTCCGTCTTGTGCCCCACGAACGGCACCCCGCTCCGGAAATGCCTTGAAAGGACTCCTCCTGTGAGCCGCATCCGCACCATCGGCGCCGTGACGGCCGCCGCCATCGCCCTGACCCTGTCGGCGGGCGCCATCGCCGACGCCAGCACCCCCGCCGGAGCGCAGCCGAGCATCATCGGCGGCGGCACCGCGCCGGCCGTCGGCTGGGGCGCGCAGGTCTACGTGAACACCCCGGGCCGCGACTTCGGCGGGTTCAACTGCTCCGGCACGATCATCGCGCCGCAGTGGGTACTCACCGCCATCCACTGCCTGGACCAGGACGGCTCCGGGATGCACGTCAAAGTCGGCAGCAACACCCTCGGCTCCGGCACCGACGTCGAGATCGACCAGGAGGAGGAGTCGCCCAACGGCGACATCGCCCTGCTCCACCTCGCGAGCGCGGTCGACACCGACTACATCAAGCTCGGCAGCGCGGACCCGAAGACCGGCGCGACGAACCAGCTCTACGGCTGGGGCCGCACCACCCCGACCGGCCCGCCCGCGTCCGCGCTGAAGGTCGCGAACGTCAAGGTCACCGGCAAGTCGCGCGACACCGCGGGCGGCCCGGCGATCCAGACCGTCGGCGTCAACGGCTCCGCGTGGAAGGGCGACTCGGGCGGCCCCGAGATCGACAACGGCGTACAGGTCGGCGTGGCCTCGACCGTCCAGAACCAGGACGGCACGAACACCCGCGGCACCAACAACTACGGCAGCGTCGCGGCCAGCCGCTCCTGGATCCGCACGACCTCCGGCGTCTGACCGGGCTCTTTTTTGACTGCCCCTGAAGGCCACCATGACGGCGTTAAACGCCGTCATGGTGGCCTTCAGGGGCAGTATGCCATTCTCGGGGTATGCGTATCGCCACCTGGAATGTGAACTCCATCGGGTCCCGGCTGCCCAGGGTGCTCGACTGGCTCGGCTCCGCCCAGCCGGACGTGCTGTGCCTGCAGGAGCTCAAGGGCACCACCGAGGCGTTTCCGTACGACGCGGTGAAAGAACTCGGTTACGAGGCCGGGGCATACGGTCTGGGGCGCTGGAACGGAGTCGCGATCCTTTCGCGCGTCGGCCTCGAGGACGTCACGCGCGGCCTGGTGGGTGAGCCGCAATTCGACGAGGCGGCCGAGGCACGGGCCGTCGGCGCCACGTGCGGCGGGATACGTTTGTGGTCGGTGTATGTACCCAACGGCCGTGAGATCGAGAATCCGCACTACGCCTACAAGCTCGAGTGGCTGGAAGCGCTACGGACCACGGTCGACGCGGAAATCGCGGCGGACCGGCCGTTCGCGGTACTGGGCGACTTCAACATCGCGCCGACCGACTCCGACGTGTGGAACATCGAGGCGTTCGAGGACTCGACCCACGTAACCAAACCCGAGCGCCAAGCGCTGGCAGTACTGCGAGAAGCGGGCCTGGCCGACGTTTTCCCACGCCCGCTGAAGTACGACCACCCGTTCACCTACTGGGACTACCGCGCAGGCCGTTTCCCCAACAACCAGGGAATGCGCATCGACCTGGTATACGGCAACAACACCTTCGCGAGCGCGGTCAAGGATTCCTACGTGGACCGGGAGGCCCGCAAGGGCAAAGGCGCCTCAGACCACGCACCCGTGATCGTGGACCTTGACCTGGCGTAAAAGCCGTGGTGGCGTCCAAAGGTACGGCTAGAAGCCTGTGTTTATTGGCCAGCGCGCTCACATAATCGCGCCGCCACCCCGGCCCTGCTTCCGGCGTACGTGCGGTTTTTGAGGGAGGGGGCCGGGGTACCGTCGCGATTCAGGGCGGCCTGGCGGCCGCGAAAGAGGGCGCGCGGCGGTGAAGTCTCCGCTCGCGGAGCTCGCGGAGACGCTGTGGTGGGGGCAAAACTGTTGTGGCTGGGTTTTTGTGGCTGTGGCTGTGGTCGGGATCTGTGGGCTGGTGACGGGCTTGGGGGCGCGGGCGCACAAAGCTCAGGTCCAGGCTGCTTTGTGCAGGCGGCGTAGGGCTCGGACGGCTTCGACGGCTCGGGCGCGGTCTACGGCCTGGACTGCCATTACCGAGTAATACTCGTCTTCGGGTAGCTCCAGGCGGGCCCAGGATGCTCCGTCGGGGAAGCTCACGGAGAGGACTTCGTTCCAGGCGAAACGCTTGGTGGCCAGTACGTTGCGGACTTCTATGCCCTCGGCGTCGGCGCGTACCCGTGCGGTGGCGAACAACATTGTGCCCGCTGCCAGCAGGATTCCGATGCCGACCATCGCGGCCTGGTCCGAGGACTGGAAGTGCACGCCCGTGTTCGAGCCGCGCAGGAGCACCGCGACCACGACGAACACCGCCAGCAGGACGACGGCGAGGATGCTGGACATGATCATCGCTCGCCGGGGGCGGACCACCAGGACTTCCGGTGCGGCCATTACCTTCGCCTCGCTCACACAAAGCCTCGTTCGGTCCACGGCTGACGCAGGCTGCGGAGCACGTGCGCCGCGTCCAGCGCGGCGACGGTCGCCTCGTAGCCCTTGTCCTCCTTGGCGCCCGGCATACCGGACCGGTCCAGCGCCTGCTGCTCGGTGTCGCAGGTGAGCACGCCGTTGCCCACCGGGGTGCTCTCGTCGAGCGCGACCCTGGTCAAGCCGGCCGTCACCGCGTCGCACACGTACTCGAAGTGCGGGGTCCCGCCTCGCACGACCACGCCGAGCGCGACGACGGCGTCGTGGTTGCGGGCCAGTGCCTGTGCCGCCACCGGCAGCTCCACGGCACCGGCGACGCGCACGACCGTCGGCTCGTTCTCCAGCTTGGCCTCGCCCGCCGCCGCCAGCGCGCGGGCCAGCAGTGCGTCGGTGATCTTCGTGTTCCACCGGGTGGCCACGATGCCCAGCCGGAGCGACTTGCAGTCGCTCAGGTCGAGCTCGAGATCCGGACGGCCTTCACCGCTCACTTCGTGCCTCCACCAGCGCCCGGCTGCTCGGCCGCGACGCCCGCTTCGTACTGCTCCAGCTGCCCGAGGTCGTGGCCCATCCGGTCCCGCTTGGTGCGCAGGTACCGCAGGTTCTCCGGATTCGGCGAGATCGGCAGCGAAACCCGGCCGGAGACACGCAGGCCGTAGCCCTCGAGACCGACCCGCTTGGCGGGGTTGTTGGTGAGCAGGCGCATCGACCGGACGCCGAGGTCGCACAGGATCTGCGCGCCGGTGCCGTAGTCGCGGGCGTCGGCGGGGACGCCGAGCGCGAGGTTGGCGTCGACGGTGTCGGCACCGTCGTCCTGCAGCTGGTAGGCCTGCAGCTTGTGCAGCAGGCCGATCCCCCGGCCCTCGTGGCCGCGGATGTAGAGGACCACGCCGCGGCCCTCGTCGGCGACCGCCTGCAGCGCGGCCTCCAGCTGCGGGCCGCAGTCGCAGCGCAGCGAGCCGAAGACGTCGCCGGTCAGGCACTCGGAGTGGACGCGGACCAGGATGTCCTCGCCGTCGCCGACCTCGCCGTAGACGAACGCGATGTGCTCGATACCGTCGAGGAGGCTGTCGTACCCGACCGCGCGGAACGTGCCCGCGGCCAGCGGGATCCGCGCCTCCGCCACGCGCTCCACCTGCTTCTCGGTGCGGCGGCGGTACGCGATCAGGTCCGCGATGGTGATCATCTTGAGGCCGTGGTCGGCGGCGAAGACCTCCAGCTCGTCACGCCGCGCCATGTCGCCCTCGTCCTTCTGCGACACGATCTCGCAGAGCACGCCCGCGGGGTGGAGCCCGGCCAGCCTGGCCAGATCGACGCCCGCCTCGGTGTGGCCAGGGCGGCGCAGCACGCCACCCTCCTTGGCCCGCAGCGGGACGACGTGACCGGGGCGGCGGAAGTCCTTGGCCGTCGAGGCGATGTCGGCGAGCAGCCGGATGGTGTGCGAGCGGTCCGCCGCGGAGATCCCGGTCGTGATGCCGTCGGCGGCGTCGACCGTGACGCTGTACGCGGTGCCGCGCTGGTCCTGGTTCGTGTGGTACATCGGCGGCAGGTCGAGCCTGTCCGCTTCCGCCTCGGTCAGCGAGACACAGACGTAGCCCGAGGTGTAGCGGACCATGAAGGCCAGCAGCTCGGGGGTGGCCTTCTCGGCCGCGAAGATGAGGTCGCCCTCGTTCTCGCGATCCTCGTCGTCGACCACGACGACGGCCTTGCCCGCCGCGATGTCGGCGATGGCCGCCTCGATCAGGTCGGCGTCGACGACCGCCCCGCTCCCGCAGGGGGTCCACTCCGCCTTGGTGTCCGGAACCGCACTCGTCTCACTCACGCCTGCTCCTCAGTACCGACGGCACCCTCGTCCCCCTGGCGGCGCAGGTGCGGCATCGCCAGCTTTTCCACATACTTCGCTACCACGTCCACCTCGAGGTTGACCAGGTCGCCGGGCTCGTTGCGGCCCAGCGTGGTCAGGTCGAGGGTGGTCGGGATCAACGCGACGGAGAACTCCTCGCCGGTGACGGACGCGACAGTCAGCGACACCCCGTCGACCGCGATGGAGCCCTTCTCGACCACGTACCGCGACAACGCGCCCGGCAGGGCGAAGGTGGTCAGCCCCTGAGGATCGCGGGAGAGGTAGACCCCGGTGCCGTCGACGTGGCCCTGCATGATGTGCCCGCCAAGGCGGCCGCCCGCGGGCGTCGCGCGCTCCAGGTTCACCACGTCGCCGACGTTCACCTTGGCGAGGCTCGAGCGCTGGAGGGTTTCGTGCACGACGTCGACGGTAAACTCACCACCGGCCACCGCGACCACGGTGAGGCACACGCCACTCACCGCGATGGAGTCACCGTGCCCGGCGTCACTGGTCACCAACGGTCCGCGCACGGTCAGCCGCGCCGCGTTCGGGACCTGGTCGACCGCGGTGACCTCGCCCAGTTCCTCGACTATGCCGGTGAACACTTCTGCCGCCTCCCTCTGTGCCCGGCGCCGCCCTGGATCGGCAGCGTGGCCCCTTCATCCAACACCCGCTCACGGGCGGCGACCCTGGCGGTCCCCGCCCACGGGATCAGTGTGCGCCGCGAACCCGGGCGGCCTGCTCCCGCAACGCGGCGATGGCCTTGCCCGGGTCGTGCGCGCCGTAGACGGCGGAGCCCGCGACGAAACAGTCCACGCCCGCCTCGGCGGCCTGCTCGATGGTGTCGGCGTTGATGCCGCCGTCGATCTCCACCACCAGCTTGAGGTGCCCGGTGTCGACCAGCCGCCGCGCGGTACGGACCTTCTCCAGCACGTCGGCGATGAACGACTGGCCGCCGAAGCCCGGCTCGACGGACATGATCAGCAGGGTGTCGTAGTGCTTGAGGGTGTCGAGGTGGGCCTCGATCGGGGTGCCCGGCTTGAGGGACAGCCCGGCCTTGGCCCCGGCGGCCCGCAGGTTCTTCGCCAGCATCACCGGATCGTTCGCCGCCTCGACGTGCACGGTGACGTTGTAGGCGCCCGCCTCGGCGTAGCCGATGGCCCACTTGTCCGGGTTCTCGATCATCAGGTGACAGTCGATCGGCACGTCGGTGACTTTGAGCAACGACTGGACCACGGGCAGGCCCAGGGTCAGGTTGGGCACGAAGTGCGCGTCCATGACGTCGACGTGGATCCAGTCGGCGCGGGTCTCCCCCGCTCCGGCGACGGCGTGGATCTCCTCGCCGAGCCTGGCGAAGTCCGCGGACAGGATGCTGGGTGCGATCAAAGGTCGGTCAGCCACGGTTACCGAGTGTAGGAGGGGACGGCTAACGCTCGCTAACCGGCCGAACGGTGCACGGGGCGGGCGGGTGTTCTTCCGCCGTCCATCCGGTGCACACCCGCAGACCCCCGGATGCACAGCTGCGCACTGATTAATAAAGCCCGCCCCAACCCCAGGGCAAGAAACCTTCATGAGGAGACCCATGACTTCGCTGTTCTCAGGACGGCGTAGGTGGCTGGCCGCGGGCGCGCTCGGCGCCGCGCTCGTCGCCGTGGCCCCGGTCGCGCTGGCGCAGAGCGACACCCAGGCCCGCAGCGCGGCCACCGGCGACCGCACCCAGGACGTCCGGGCCGCGATCCAGGGCGGCAGCGCCCGCAACGTCATCCTGTTCCTCGGTGACGGCATGGGCCAGTCCGAGATCACCTCGGCGCGCAACTACGAGCGCGGCGCCGCCGGGCGGCTCGCGATGGACGAGCTGCCGCTCACCGGCGACTACACGACCTACGCCGTCGAGAAGAACAACCCGGCCAAGCCCGACTACGTGACCGACTCGGCCGCGTCCGGCACCGGCTGGGCGACCGGCGTCAAGACCTACAACGGCGCGATCTCGGTGGACGCCTACGGCAACCCCGTGCCGACCATCCTGGAGCTCGCCCAGCGCGGCGGCCTGCGCACCGGCGACGTCACCACCGCCGAGGTCCAGGACGCCACCCCGGCCGTGCTCGGCGCGCACGTGGTCGGCCGCGATTGCAAGGGCCCCGACGAGACGACGGCGAAGTGCGCGGTGAACGCCAAGGAGAACGGCGGCGCCGGGTCGATCGCCGAGCAGCTCGTGCAGACCAAGCCGGACGTGCTGCTCGGTGGTGGCGCGAAGTACTTCAACCAGCAGGTCAAGGCCGGGAAGTTCCAGGGCAAGACGGTACTGGACCAGGCCACCGCGGCCGGCTACCAGGTCGCGCGCACGGCCAAGGAGCTCGCCGCCGTCAAGTCCGGCAAGCCGGTGCTCGGCCTGTTCGCCGAGGGCAACATGCCGACCAACTGGGTCGGCCCGATCGCGAAGCAGGGCGGCACCCCGCCGAGCCGCTGCACCCCGAACCCGGCGCTGCCCGCGACCCAGCCGAAGCTCGCCGAGCAGACCCGCAAGGCGATCGAGCTGCTGAACAAGCCGCGTTCGGACAAGGGCTTCTTCCTGCAGGTCGAGGGCGCGAGCATCGACAAGCAGGATCACGCCGCCGACCCGTGCGGCCAGATCGGTGAGACGATCGACTTCGACCAGGCCGTCGCGGCGGGCATGGCGTTCGCGCGCGGCAACCCCGACACCCTGGTGATCGTCACCGGCGACCACGGCCACACCAGCCAGATCGTCGGCAACGGCGCGGTCAGCCCCGGCCAGACGGCGACCCTCGTCACCAACGAGGGCGCGAACATGACCCTCAACTACGGCACCGCGCTGCCGGGCAGCTCGCAGGAGCACACCGGCACGCAGATCCGCGTCGCGGGTTACGGCCCGCAGGCGGCCAACGTCGTCGGCCTGACCAACCAGACCGACCTCTTCGGCACACTCAAGCGCGCGCTCCGGCTGCGCTGAGCAAGAGCCAAAGCGCGACTCGTCGACGACTCGTGGTCTCTTTCGCGCGAGACGCCACGACTCGTCGACGAGTCGCGGGAGGTCAGACCGGGGGCAGCAGGTCGAGGACGTCGGTCCAGGAGCCGCCCCACGGCAGGCGTGCGGTGCGGACGCCGGCGCGGCCGAGCGCGTCCAGGTGGTGCTGCCACGCGGGATGCCGGATCCGGTCGTCGGTCACCTGGTAGCCGACGACGACCGTGACGCGGGGCGAGCCGAGCACGTCGCCCAGCAGGGTCAGGGCCTGGTTGTCGGCGATGCCCAGTGCGAGCTTGGCCACCGAGTTGGCCGACGCCGGGGCGAACAGGAACACGTCCGGATCGGGATGCGGCCGGTGCTGCGCGGGCAGGCGCGAAACGCTGCGGACCTCGAACTCGGTCAACGCCCGCAGCGCGGGCAGCCCGCCGGTGTGCTCCAGCCAGCTCGCGGCCGTCGGGGTCAGGGTGATGGCGAGGCGCCAGCCGCGTTCGGCGGCCGGGCCGGCCAGCTCGGCGGCGAGCTTGGTGTCGAGCCCGCCGCACGAACTGGCCACCAGGCCGAGAACCCTGGTCACTCCTGGCTTTCCGGCTTCCGCAGCACGGCGCAGAACATCGCGTCGGTGCCGTGCCGGTGCGGCCAGAGCTGCACGTACGGGCCGTCGCCGAGCTGCGGGACGCCGGGGAAGTACTCCCGCGCGTCGAGCACCTCGGCCTTGGCCCGGCGCGCGGTCTCGCCGACGACGCCCTCGGTCTCGGCCAGGTGCGGCGAGCAGACGACGTAGGTCACGATCCCACCGGGCCGGACCAGGTCCAGCGCGGCGACGATGAGCTGGCCCTGCAATTTGGTCAGCTCCGCGACGTCGGACGGCTGACGCCGCCAGCGCGCTTCGGGGCGACGGCGGAGCGCGCCGAGCCCGCTGCACGGGGCGTCGACGAGCACGCGGTCGTAGCCGGGCTCGAGCTCGGCTTCGCGGCCGTCGGCGACGTGCACGGTCACCGGCAGGCCGATGGTGGCCTTCTCGACCAGCTTCGCGCGGTGCGGCGCCTTCTCGACCGCGTCGACACGCGCCCCGGCGATCGCGGCGAGCGCGCCGAGCATCACGGCCTTGCCGCCGGGACCCGCGCACAGGTCGAGCCAGCGCTCGTCGGAGCCGGTCACCGGCACCTTGGTCACGGCGATGGCGCACAGCTGGCTGCCCTCGTCCTGCACCGCGGCGATCCGCTGCCGGATCGGCTCGGCGTCGCCGGGGTCACCGGCGCCCGCGGGCAGGCGGACACCGTAGGGCGAGTACGGCGCGACTTCGCCGCCGGTGATCGCGGCGAGCTCGTCGGCGGTGAGCTCACCAGGCCTGGCGACCAGGTGCACCTCGGGCCGGGTGTCGTCGGCTTCCAGCGCCGCCAGCAGCTCGGCGCCCTTGTCCCCCAGCGCTTCGGCGAACGAGCGGGCGACCCAGCGCGGGTGCGCCGTCTGCAGCGCGTACGCGCCGATCGGGTCGAGCGCCACGTCCGGCGTCAGCTGCTCCATCCAGGCCGCTTCATCCTTTTCGGAGATCGAGCGGAGGACGGCGTTGACGAACCCGGTGATGTACGTGCCGACCTCGTTGCGCACGAGGTCCACAGTGGACGTCACGGCGGCGTGCTGCGGAATGCGGGTGCGCAGCAGCTGATACGCGCCGAGGCGCAGCGCGTCGAGCACCAGCGCGTCCACTTTGGACAGTTTGCGGTCCACGAGGCACGCTTCGATGATCGCGTCCAGCAGTCCCTGCGCGCGTGAGGTCCCGTAGGTCAGTTCGGTGGCGAGCGCGGCGTCTCGGCCGGAAATCCGGCGGGAGCGCAACACCTCCGGCAGGGCCAAGTTGGCGTAGGCGTCCTTCTCGCGGACTGCCCGCAGGACGTCGAAAGCGGCCTGGCGGGCCGGATCGATCTCCGGCGGGCGCGAAGGACTTTCCTTGCGCGGCGCGGGCCTGCCGTTCCCCGGCCTGGACGGCCGTCGTTCCCTGTGCTCGTTCACCGCAGGCGTTCCCCTTGCTCGATCCGTGTTCCTCGCGCCCAGTCGGTGGCCGCCATCCGCTTCTTGCCCTGCGCCTGCACTTCACCCAGCAGCAAGGGTTTGGTCGCCGTTCCGACCAGTACCCGCTTGCGCTCGATCACCAGCTCCCCCGGCGTCGGTCCCGGCTCGTCGACCACGGTCACCGGGCCGAGCTTCAGCCGCTCGCCGCGGAACTCCGCCCACGCGCCCGGCTCCGGGGACACCGCGCGGATCTGGCGGTCCACGGCGGTCGCCGGGTCCGCGAACGAGACTCGCGCGTCCTCCACGGTGACCTTCGGCGCGAGGCTGATCCCGTCGGCGGGCTGGGACACCGCGACGAGCGTGCCGTCCTCGATACCGTCCATCGTGGACACCAGCAGCCCGGCACCCGACTCCGCGAGCCGGGCCAGCAGCACGCCCGCGGTGTCCGTCGGCGCGATCTTCTCGGTGACGATCCCGAAGACCGGGCCCGCGTCGAGCTCCTTCACGATCCGGAAGGCCGACGCGCCGGTGATCTCGTCGCCCGCACGCACGGCGGACTGCACCGGCGCGGCGCCACGCCACGCGGGCAGCAGCGAGAAGTGCAGGTTGATCCAGCCGTGCGCCGGGATGTCCAGCGCGGCCTGCGGGAGCAGCGCCCCGTAGGCGACCACCGGGCAGGCGTCGGGCGCGATCTCGGCCAGCCTGGCGAGGAACGCGGGGTCACTCGCCTTGGGCGGGGTGAGGACCTCGATGCCGTGCTCGTCGGCGAGTTCGCCGATCGGCGAGCGGACGACCCGGCGGCCGCGGCCTGCCTGCGCGTCGGGCCGCGTGACCACGGCGACGACCTCGTGTCTGTCCGACGCGAGCAGTGCGCGAAGGGAGGGCAGGGCCGGTTCGGGGGTGCCGGCGAAGACGAGGCGCATCAACGCACCTCGGCCGGGGGGACGGGTATCTCAGACAGGGCGAACATCGCCGGTGAGTCTAATCCTGGCCCCCACCTGCCGCGCGGCACGTGCCGCGAAGGCCACCCCGGCGGAACGCGGCGGCCTTCACGACACGGGCGATCACCGCTCCCAGGGCCACGTCCCTGGCAGGACGACGGCGGCGGAGCCGATGCCGCGGCGGACCGGTTCGGCGGCGGCGAGCCACCGGCCGTCCCGCAGGTGCTCGACGCCGGTCGCGGCGCCGATCTCGGCGGGCGCGGCCGAGAAGCCCTGGCCCTTCGCCTTCAACGCGGCGAGCTCGGGCTGGTCGAGGAAAGCCTGTTCCACCTGGGCCGTGGCCGAGTTGCGCTGCGAAGCGCGCGGGGCGGCGATGGCGTCCTCGAGCGACAGGCCGCGGTCGATCCGGCCGAGCAGCACCTGCAGGACGGTGGTGATGATCGACGCACCGCCGGGTGAGCCGGTGGCGAAGAACGGCTTGCCGTGCTTGAGCACGATGGTCGGCGCCATGGACGAGCGCGGGCGCTTGCCGGGGCCGGGCAGGTTCGGGTCAGGGACACCGGGGGTGACCGGGGTGAACGAGAAGTCGGTCAGCTCGTTGTTGAGCAGGAAGCCGCGGCCGGGGACGACGATGCCGCTGCCACCTTCCTGCTCGATGGTCAGCGTGTAGGCGACGACGTTGCCCCATTTGTCGGCGACGGTGAGGTGCGTGGTGTTCTCGCCCTCGTACGGCGTCGGCGCGCCGGTCGTGCCCGCCTTGCACGGTGCCGGGTTGCGCGGGTCGGCCGGGGCGAGCGGGCTGGTGCCCGCCTTGTCCGGGTTGATCAGGCAGGCGCGGGTGTCGGCGAAGGACTGGCTCAGCAACTCCTTGGCCGGGACGTCGTTGACGGCCGGGTCGCCGATCCAGCGGTTGCGGTCGGCGAAGGCGAGCCGGGTCGACTCGAGGAAGTAGTGCAGGTAGTCGGCCTTGCTCAGCTTGGCGACGTCGACGTTCTCCAGGATGTTGAGCGCCTCGCCGACGGTCAGCCCGCCTGAGGACGGCGCGGGCATGCCGTAGACGTCCAGCCCGCGGTACTCGGTGTGCGTCGGGTCACGCTCGATCGCCCGGTACGCGGCGAGGTCGCCGGTGGTGAGGTTGCCGGGGCGGACCTTGAGCGTCGAGGCGGGGTCGACGGGCGGCCGCTGCACGGTCTTGGCGATGTCCTCGCCGAGCTGGCCGCGGTAGAGCGCGTCGGTGCCTTTGGCCGCGAGCTGGGCGTAGGTGGCGCCGAGGTCGGGGTTGGCGAACCTGGTGCCCACCACCGGCGGGGCGCCGCCGGGCAGGTACAGCGAGCGGGTCGAGGGGAAGGCCGCGAACCGGGTGGCGTTGTTGGCGATCTGGTCGTGGAAGGTCTGGTCGACAGTGAAGCCGTTCTTCGCGAGCTGCTCGGCGGGCTTGATGGTCCTGGCCAGCGAGCGGGTGCCCCATTTGCGCAGGGCCTCCTGCCAGGTCGCGGGCGTGCCGGGGACGCCGACGCCCAGGCCGCTGGTGACGGCGGCGTCGAACGGCAGCGGTTTGCCGTTCTCCACGAACAGGTTCGCGTCGGCGGTCTTCGGCGCGGTCTCGCGGCCGTCGAGGGTGTGCACCTTGCCGGTCCGCGCGTCGTAGAACACGAGGAACCCGCCGCCGCCGACCCCGGCGGAGAACGGGTCCGTCACACCCAGCGCGGCGGCCGTGGCGACCGCGGCGTCGACGGCGTTGCCACCCTCGCGCAGCACTCTCGTGCCGATCGCGGTCGCGTCGGCGTCGATGCTGGACACCGCGCCGAGGTACCCCACCGCGACGGGGGACTTGGGGGTCTGGGCCGGCGTCGGTGGCGCGGCCGACGCGGCGCCCGCGCCGGCGGTGACGAGCAGGGCGGTGACTGCGGTGACGACGGCGATCCGGTGCGCGGGCATGGCGAGAGTCTGCCCCGCGTGACGTGCGTCATCAAGACACCAACCAGACGAATGACTCCAGACTCGCCCCCGACACCCACCACAAAAACCCAACCCCCGCGTGGTCCCCAACCACAGCGTCTCCGCGAGCCCTGCGAGCGGAGACTTCACGCCGCGCGCCCTCTTTCAGGCCCGCCAGGGCCTCCCAACTCGCGACGGCAGGTCGCCCCCCTAAAAACAAAGCCGCACTGACGCTGGAAGTCGGGGCGACCTGGCGGCGCGAGTTTGTAAGCGCGCTGGCCAAAAAACACAGGCTTCTAACCGCACCTCAGGACGCAACCAAAACCCGCACCGCCGCTGACTGCCAGTAACGACCCAGCGGCGCACGCAAGCGAGCCGTCCAAAAACACAGGCTTCTTGCCGCACCTAAGTGGTCACTTTCGGAGGTTCTTCGGTGGTGTTGGTGGAGCGTGGTCTGATTCGCTCGAGTGTGGAACTCGGCTCCCTGAGTGTGGAACTCGGCTCCCTGAGTGTGGGACTCGCGGAGGAACTGCACGCCGCGCGGCGAGTCCCACACTCGGGCGTGCGAGTTCCACGTTCACGGGGGCGAGTCCCACGCTCGGACACACAAAAATCACCAAGACCCCCGAAGAACCTCCGAAACCGACCACTAAGGAACCAAAAGCCCCTTAAATCAAGTCGAGCGGATCCACCTGAACCCGCACCGGCTCGGTAGCCTTCCGCGCATCACGACGCGCACTCGCGGCGTGAATAGCCGCCGCGAGCGCCTTCCCATCGGCCCGGGAGACCCGGATCAAAGCCCGCTCCCGCTCGGAGTTGCCGTCATCATCACTCTCACCGAGTGCCACCGGCCCGAGCACTTCACCGGACTCAGGCAACGGCAGGTCCCCGAGCACGCTGGCGACAGCATCCGGAGTGCCCTCCACACTGGCCATCCGCACGGCGGGCGGAAACCCCAGCTCACGCCGCTCGGACAACTCCTGTGCCGCGTGCCAAGCCGGGTCCCACCGCACGAGCGCCTGCACCACGGCCAGCCCCGCCTCGGCGCCGACGATCACGCGGCCGCCTTGGGCACCGGGGCGCACCAGCGCGGCGGCGGCCATCCAGCGCCGCAGGGTCTCCTCCCCCGCGCGCAAATCCTGCCTGCCCAGCAGCGCCCAGCCGTCGAGCAGCAAAGCGGCGCCGTACCCGCCGACTGCCACTGGTTCGGCTCCGGGCGTGCACACCACGAGCGCGGGTTTGGCGGGAACCGTCGCGAGGACCTCCTGCGCGCCGGAGGTCCGCACGGGCACCCCGGTGAACGCGCGGCCGAGCTCTTCCGCGGTCCGTTTGGCGCCGACCACCACGGCGCGCAGTCGCACGGAACCGCAGGCGCCGCAACGGAAGTTGGTGTCCGGCACGCCGCACCAGCGGCAGGCGGGCGGCTTGGGCAGGCCGTCGATGGAGCCGCCGGGCAGCGCGAGCGGGCCGGCGCAGCGGCGGCAGTGCGCGGA